>NZ_PSTN01000008.1:0-135222 GCF_002930955.1 Rathayibacter sp. AY1A4
TCGCGCCTGCACGGGGCGGGCCGGCGCCTGCCGTTCGCCGTCGAGGTCGTCGCGTTCGGCGACGAGGAGGGCACCCGCTTCGGCACGGCGCTCCTCGGCTCCCGCGCCCTCGCCGGCACCTGGGACGAGCACTGGTGGGAGCTCGAGGACGCCGACGGGACGACGCTCGTCGAGGCGTTCCACGAGTTCGGGCTGGACCCCTCGCGCATCCGCACCGCCGCGCGCGACGCGCAGGACGTTCTCGCCTACCTCGAGGCACACATCGAGCAGGGCCCCTACCTGGAGGAGGCTGACCGCGCCCTCGCCGTGGTCTCCTCGATCGCGGGCGCCCGCCGCTTCGCACTCACCCTCACCGGCAAGGCCGGGCACGCGGGCGGGGTCCCGCTCGACCGCCGCCGCGACGCGCTCACCGGGGCGGCCGAGGCCGTGCTCGCGGTGGAGCGCATCGCGCGGGAGCAGGGCGTGATCGCCACGGTCGGCCGGCTCGAGACCTTCCCGGGCGCGGTCAACGTCATCCCCGGCCGGGTCGAGTTCAGCCTCGACCTCCGCGCCGAGACCGACGCCCAGCGCGACGCGGCGTGGGACGCCATCGAGCACGCGATGTCGGAGTCGGCGTCGCGCCGCCGTCTCGCGCTGACGGTGGAGGAGACCCATTCGGCCCCCGCGGTCGTCGCCTCCTCTCGGCTGCAGGACGTCGTGCGGGCGGGCATCCGCGCGACCGGGGACGCGGAGCCGATGGTGCTGTTCTCCAAGGCCGGCCACGACGCGATGGCGGTCGCCGACCTCGCCGAGTACGCGATGCTCTTCCTCCGCTGCGAGGGCGGCGTCAGCCACCACCCGGACGAGAACGTGACCGAGGCCGACGTCGCGACCGCGCTCGACGCGTTCGAAGCGGCCGTGCTGGCGCTCGCCGACGGGACGCCGACCGCGTGACTCCCGCCCCGGCCCCCTCGCCGAGCATCGGCCACCGCATCGATGCCGGCTACGCCGCGCTGTCGCGGCAGGAGCAGCGGGCGGCCGACTTCATCCTCGACCACCTCGGCGACCTGGCCGTCTACACGGCGACCGAGCTCGCCCAGCACAGCGGAGTGTCCAAGGCCACGGTCTCGCGGCTGTTCCGCCGCCTGGGGTTCTCGAACTCGCAGGAGGTGCGCGAGCACGCCCGGGCGCTGCGGTCCTCCGGTGTGCCGGTCGGTCCCGCGCAGGGACAGGGGGATCCGCTCGCCGCGCACCTCGAGAGCGAGCGGGCGAACCTGGCCCGGCTGGCCGCCGCGTTCGGCGACGGGCGGCTGGAGGAGGCGGTGCGGCTGATCGCGGGAGCGCGCGAGGTCGTCGTGATCGGACTGCGCAACAGCTACCCGGTGGCGCTGCACCTGCGCCAGCAGCTCGCGCAGGCGCGCGGACGCGTCCGGATCGCCCCGCAGCCCGGCCAGTCGCTCAGTGAGGAGCTCGAGGGGCTCGGGGCCGAGGACGTCGTGGTGCTGGTCGGCTTCCGCCGCCGCCCCGCCTCCTTCGCCGCCCTGATCGGGACGCTCGCCGCGCGCGAGGTGCCCGTGGTGCTCCTCGCGGATCCGCCCGCCCGGCGCTACGCGGAGCACGCGGCGGTCTGGCTGGAGTGCCCGGTCGACAGCGGCACGGCGCTGGACAGCTACGCGGCGGCGATGAGCGCGGTCGCGCTCGTGGCGTCCGGAGTGCTCGGCGCGTCCCCGAGGGAGTCGCGCGAGCGGATCGCCGGGATCAGCACGGCCTACGCGGAGCTCGCCGAGCTGGAGGACCGGCCGTGAGCGAGGCGGCGGAGCTGATCCGCGCGCACGCCAAGGACCCCGTCGGCCAGGCCGATCCGACTCCGGCCCTCGGCCGTGCCGAGCTGATCACCCCCACCTGCGGCGACCGGATCGAGCTGCGCGTCGACGGCGGTGCGGAGCAGGTGCGCCTCGCCTGGAGCGGGCGGGGGTGCGAGGTCTCGCGGGGATCCGCGTCGCTGCTCGTGGACGGTCTCGACGGGCTGCCGGCGTCGGACGTGCGGGAGCGGATCGACGCGTTCCTCGCGGCGATGGCGCACCGGGAGGGTGCACTCGCCGGCGAGGAGCAGGCGCTGCTCGCGGTGGCGGGCAACCCCGTCCGCTCCGTCTGCGCGACGCTGGCCTGGCGGGCGCTGGCCGCCGCCCTCGACGACGCAGGCCTGGCGTGAACCGCTCAGTCCGGCCCGTCGCGGTCGGCTCCCGACCACAGATCGCCGCACTCCACCCCGCGCGCGCCCCTCGCGCGGAGCAGGTCGCGCGCGCCGGAATCGCCGTGCACGCCCTCGAGGAGCTCCGGCCAGTGGTCCCGTCCCAGCAGCACCGGATGACCGGGCCGACCGCGGAAGACCGCGCGGGCGAGCACGTCCGGCGCGACCGGCGCCTCCGCGAGCAGCCGGGCCCCCACGCTCGGCGGCTCCTCGGGCAGGTCGACCAGGGCGACCAGCGCGGCGACGCCCTCGGCCGCGGCGAGACCCGCGCGGAGCGACGCCGAGAGGCCGGTCTCCCACTCCGCCGCGACGACCACGTCCGCGGACGGCGGCACCAGGAGGCGCGCCCGTCCGGCCTCCGCGCCCAGGACCACGAGCACCCGCCCGCAGCCCACCGCGCGGAGCCTCTCGACGGCTCGCTCCACCCAGGGAACTCCCGCCGCGTCGCACCGCAGCGCCTTCGGGCCGCCCGCCCGTCGCCCCGCACCCGCCGCGAGCACCAGCCCGACGAGGTCCCGACTCCCGACCAGATCCATCCGACCATCGTGCCGCAGGCCGAGCCCCTGCTCCGCCGGACGAAGGAGACCGCATGACAGACATCCGATCCGAGACCGCCCGCGACGTGCTGCTCGCGTGCCTCGCCGTCCCGCGCTGGGCCGACGAGGTCGCCTCCGGCGCGCCCTACCCGTCGGCCGACGCGCTGGCCGACGCGGCCGAGCGGGCCGCGCGCACGCTCACCGAGGAGGAGGTGGAGGCGGCGCTGGCCGACCACCCCCGGATCGGCGAGCGGCACGCGGGCGCGGGGCGCTCCTCCGCGTTCTCGGCCGCGGAGCAGGCTGCGAGCCGCACGGGCGACGAGGAGCTGACCCGGCGGCTGCTGGCCGGCAACCGCGCCTACGAGGAGCGGTTCGGGCGCGTGTTCCTCCTCCGCGCGGCCGGCCGCGACCGGGCCGAGGTCGTCGCGGAGCTGGAGCGGAGGCTCGGGCTCGACGACGAGACGGAGGCCCGCATCGTCGCGGAGCAGCTGCGGGAGATCACGGTGCTGCGCGTCCGCGGCCTCGACGACGGGCGCCTCGTCCGGGCGGAGACCGCACGATGAGCGGGCACGCCAGCCGCGTCACCACCCACGTGCTCGACGCCGTCCGCGGCCGCCCCGCGCGCGGGGTCCCGGTGGCTCTCGACGCCCGTGTCGGCTCCGGCTGGGAGCGCCTCGCCGAGGCCCGCACCGACGACGACGGCCGCGTGGCGGCCTTCGGGCCGGAGCGCCTGGCCGCCGGGGTGCACCGGGTCGTCTTCGACACCGGCGCCTGGTTCGCCGCCTCGGGCACCGAGTCGTTCTACCCCGAGGTCGTCGTCGCCTTCCGCCTCGACGACGAGGAGGCGCACTTCCACATCCCGCTGCTGCTCAGCCCCTTCGCCTACTCGACCTACCGGGGCAGCTGATGCAGCTGCAGGACGTCCTCGACGCGCCGCAGCTGCGGCTGCGCGTGCTGGTCGCCGGCGACGGAGCGCTCGCGCGGCCGGTCGACGGCATCTTCACGACCGATCTCCTCGATCCGCGCCGCTACATCTCACGCGATCAGCTGGTGCTGACCGGTCTGGTCTGGCGTCGGGACGCCCAGGACAGCGCGGCCTTCGTCGCCGCGGTCGCGGACTCGGGTGCCAGCGCTCTGCTCGCCGGCGAGGGGCTGCTGGGCTTCGTGCCGGACGACCTCGTCGTCGCCTGCCGCGAGCACGACGTCCCGCTGATCGCCGTGCCGGCCGATGTGTCGTTCGGCGCGATCACGGCGCACCTGTCGAACGCCCTCGCAGGCGACCGCGTGGCCCGGCTGACGGCCGCCCTCGCCCGCCAGCGGGAGCTGCTGACCGAGGTCTACCGGGGGCAGCAGCTCGACGAGCTCGTCACGCGCACCTCGCGCGAGCTCGGACTCCCCGTGTCGGTGCTGACCGCCACCGGCCGGACCGCGGCCTCCGCCTCGCCCCTGGGCCTGGGGGAGATCGAGCGGGTCGTGCACGCGGCGCTCACGGCCCGGCGCAGCCCGGTCGTGGTCGCGGACGCCCGCGGCGGCGCCCTGTCGGTCCTCACCGTCGCCGGAGCGGGCGAGCACCGCGCCACCTCCTGGCTGGTCGTCGTCGGGGGCGACTGGAATGACTGGCCCGCCGCAGTACTCGACGCCGTGACGGAGCTCGCCGGAGTCGTGGGGGTCTACCGGCTGCAGCGGGAGGCGGCGCTCTCGGCCGACTCCGCTCTCGCCGACCGCCTGCTCGAGCTCGTGGAGGAGGACAGCGAGCAGCCCGAGGCCGCGGTGTACCTGCGGCAGCTCGGACTCGGCGGCGCCGGGCGGTGCGCCGTGGTCGCCGCCGAGTTCGAGGGCGACGCGCCCCCGGACCTGGCGCGCCGTGTCCTGGTCGACGCCGCCGCGCACCTGGGCCGCGCCGTGGTCGGACGCGACGCCCAGGGCTGCGCGGTGGCGGTGCTGCCCACCGAGGCGACCGATGCGATCCCCACCGGCGCGGATCCGCTCGCCGTCGTCACCTCGGCGCTGCGACGAGCGGGAGCCGCGTGGCCGGGCGCCGTGCTGCGCGTCGGGACGAGCGCCGCGACTCCGCTGCCCGCGCTCGGCGGCGCCGTCCGCTCGGCACGCTACGGGATGCTGCTGCCGGGCTCTCCGGGCGACGACGCTCCGGTGCGGGTCAGCGACTCCGGGGAGGTCACCTCCGCCGTGCAGCTGCTGAGCGCGGTCCCCGACCACCTGCGCTCGGTGTTCGTCGAGCTGGTGCTCGGGCGGCTCGTCGAGCACGACGCGCGCTACGGCTCGCAGCTGGTCGCCACGCTCGCGGCGTTCCTCGACTGCGGCGGCTCGTGGGTGCGCACGGCGGAGCAGACGCACCTGCACCTGAACACGGTGCGGTACCGCATCGCGCGGGTGGAGGAGCTGACGCAGCGCGACCTGTCGGACACCGCGGACCGCGCCGACCTGTTCCTGGCGCTGCGCCTGCGCTGACGGCCGGGTGCGCGCGGTCCGCACCGCGCCGCCCGGGCCGGCCCCGTCACTCCGGAGGCGCGATCCGCCTGCCCCGGACGTGCACCGCGGCGATCGCCGGCTCGCGCAGGGTCATCAGCAGGGCGAAGAGCAGCTGGGCCGTCGCCTCCTCCTCGTCGTCCGCGCGGATCCCGTGGGCGAGGACGTCGGCGAGCGGCTCCCACCGGTCGGGCTCGATGCGGAGGAAGTCCGCGTCCTTCCCGGGGTCGAGGCTGCCGAACCGCTCCTCCTGGTCGAGCGCCCGCGCGCCGGCGAGCGTCGCCGTGAACAGGAGCTCGGCCGGATGCAGGGCGACGGCCGCGTCGCCGGGCTCCGAGAGGTGCACCTTGAAGGCGTCGTTCGCCACTCGCGCCAGCAGCCACTCGTCGCCCGCGCCCACGTCCGTGCCGAGGGCGACGGTGACCCCCGAGGCGGCGGTCCGGCGCCAGGGCATGGTGCCGGAGCCGAGGAACTGCTGCGAGGTCGGGCAGTGGGCGATCGAGGTGCCGGTCTCCTCCATCCGGTGCAGCTCCGCGTCCTGGCAGTGCACGGCGTGGGCGAGGATCGTGCGCGGCCCGAGGAGGGAGGAGCCGCCGCGCGCGGAGCCGGGCAGGAAGAGCCCGTCGTAGGTGTCGAGGTAGCTGCGGGTGCCGTACGAGCCGAGCACGGCGGCGATCTCGCCGTCGCCGGGCCGGTCGTTCTCGTTGAGGTGGCTGTGCACGTAGACGCCGCGTCCGCGGACGTCGTCGTAGAGGTCGCCGAGCGCTCCGAGGGTCCGGGGAGTGACGGACAGCGAGAACCGCGGGACGATCGCGACCTGCAGGAGCGGGTCCCTCCCGTGCCAGCGGTCGATCTCCTCCGACGCGAGCGTCAGCGCCTCCTCCTCGGAGGTGATCAGGGGCGCCGCCGAGGCCGGGCCCGTGGTCTGGATCCCTCGCCCCGACACGATCCGCAGCCCCGCCTCGCGGGTGCGCTCGAAGAGGGCGTCCTGCGCGGCCGGGAACGCGGAGCCGAAGACCATCGCGGCGGTCGTGCCCGCGGCCACCCGCCGCCGGGTGAAGGCGCGCGCGACGACGTCGGCGAACTCCGGGTCGGCGAGCCGCGCCTCCGCGGGGAACACCGTCCGGTCGAGCCACTCGAGCAGCTGGCCGCCGCCGAAGCCGTCGGTCGAGAACGTCTGGGGGAAGTGCACGTGCGCGTCGACGAAGCCGGGCAGCAGGATCGACGCGGCGTCGCCGGAGACCGGCAGGAGCGCGAAGCGGTCCGGCAGCTCGCGGTACGGACCGACCCAGGCGATCGTGCCGTCGTCGTCCACAGCGAGAGCGCCGTCCGGGATCGACACCAGCGACTCCTGCGCGGTCGCGAGCGTCGCACCCCCGGCGACGTGCAGCACGTGCCCCCGGTGGACGCCCCCGGCGCCGGTCACACCAGGCTCGTGTAGGCGGTCCAGGCGGATCCTGCGGGCGGCGCGTCGTCGCGGGTGACGCTCGCCTGGATCAGCCCGTAGGGGCGGTCGGCGGCGTGGAAGACCTCGTTGTCGTTCTCGACGCCGAAGGGCGAGAGGTCGTAGACGAAGTGGTGCTTGTTCGGCGCGGAGAGACGGATCTCGACGATCTGCGGGTACTCCTCCAGGACCGCCTTCCCCATCTCGAAGAGCGTCTGCTGGAGGGCGAGGGAGTGCACGGTCGCGAAGCGGCTCGTCATGAGCGCCTTGACGCCCGTGTAGACCGCCTCCCAGTCCATCGCCGCGATCTCGTCCTCGCTCAGGGCGAAGCGCCACCTCGCGACCAGCGAGGTCGCCATCACCCGGTCGTTCGTCGGCTGCAGGACCGTGTACGGGTCGGTGAGGAAGCCGTGGAACTCGCTCCCCGTGGACTTCAGGATCGTGAGGTCCTTGAAGCCGCCGGTGATCCAGATCCGCCGCTCGTCGCCCGAGCCCTCGACCGTGACCGACGCGATCCGCGTCTCCTGGCCCTTCCGGACCCAGGTGTGGTCGTGCTCGCGCCCGTCCACCAGCACGCGCTCCCAGGCGAACTCCTCGATCTCGATGCGGGCGCCGTGGACGGGCTCGTAGCCGTCGACGAAGTGGCGGGCCAGCTCGAGGCCGTAGGGCTCGATCGAGCGCAGGCCCTTCTCCTTGGCGAAGGCGTACGCCGTCTGCTTCTGCGTGTCCGTGGGCAGGACGGCCGACTGGTCGCCCTCTCGGTGCGCGGCCTCGAAGTCGCCGCGGAGGGCCGTGGAGACGTTGACGTCGTGGATCTCGTGCCGCGGGGTCTCGCGGTAGATCCGCACGACGCGGTTCTCGGCCTTCCCGTACTGGTGGTCCCCGAGGATGATCGACATGTCCGCTCCTGTCCGTTCCGTGCGGCCGGGCCCGGTCACGCGGTGGTGACCGTCCTGCTCGCGGCTCCTGCGAGCCCGTCTGCCAGCCTCGCGCCTGCCGGGGGCTCCGCGCACCGGCGGAGCATCCCGAGGAGCCGCCGCCGGGACTCCGAGTCTTGTGCGATCCGCCCGCTCCGCGGCTCCGACCCGCCTCCGTTCACACGCTCGAAACCTGCCGATGACACGGCGGCGCTCGGCGTGAGCGGTCGAGCTCCCCGAGGTGTCGTCAGGGAGGCGGGGGATCGGCGGGTCGAGGTCAGGGGCGGGTGAGGAGGCGCCCGGCGGGCGGGACCGTCGCGGCGGTGACGCGGCGGCCGCCCACCCAGGTGGCGGCGACGGCGCCGCGGAGGACGCGGCCCTCGTAGGCCGAGACGGGGTTCCGGTGCGAGAGGGCATCGACGTCCACGCGCCACTGCGCCTCCGGGTCGAACGCGACCAGGTCGGCGTCGGACCCCGCGTGCAGCAGGCCCTTCTGGCCGAGCCCGGCGAACGCGGCGGTCGCCGTGGACATCCAGGCGACGACCTGCTCGAGCGGGATGCCCCGCTCGCGGGCCCCGGTCCAGACCGCGCGGAAGCTCAGCTCGAGTCCCGAGATCCCGCCCCAGGCGACGCCGAAGTCGCCGCCGGCGGGGAGCTTCAGCTCGGCGGTGGCGGGGGAGTGGTCCGAGGCGATGATGTCGATCGTCCCGTCGAGCAGCCCCTTCCAGAGCAGCTCGCGGTTGCGCTCGTCGCGGATCGGCGGGCAGCACTTGAACTGCGTGCCGCCGTCGGGGATCGAGCCGGCGTCGAAGGTGAGGTAGTGCGGGCAGGTCTCGGCGGTGATCGGCAGCCCCTCGGCCTTGGCCTCGCGCAGGAGCGGCAGCGCGTCGGCGGAGGAGAGGTGCAGGATGTGCGCGCGGCAGCCGGTCTCGCGGACGGCCTCGATCACGTGCAGGATCGCGCTGCGCTCGGAAGCGGGCGGGCGGGAGTCGACGAACGCGCCGTAGGAGGCGCCGGGCTCCAGCGCGCTCGCCTCCAGCTCGGCCGGGTCCTCGGCGTGCACGATCAGCAGTCCGTCGAAGGCGGCGATCTCGCGCATCGCCTCGACGAGCTGCTCCCGGCTCAGGTGCGGGAACTCGTCCACGCCGCTCGGCGAGAGGAAGCACTTGAAGCCGAAGACGCCCGCGTCGTGGAGCTCACGCAGCGTGCCGAGGTTCGAGGGGATCGCCCCGCCCCAGAATCCGACGTCCACCTGCGCCTGCGGCCCGGCGGCCGCGCGCTTGGCCTCGAGCCCCGCCACCGTGGTGGTCGGCGGGATCGAGTTCAGCGGCATGTCGATGATCGTGGTGACGCCCCCGGCGGCGGCCGCACGGGTGGCGGAGGCGAAGCCCTCCCACTCCGTGCGGCCCGGCTCGTTGACGTGCACGTGGGTGTCGACGATCCCCGGGATCAGGACCTGGCCCTCGGGGAGGACGATCTCCTCCGTGGTCCGCCAGGGGGCGTCCCGCTCGCCGACCGCGACGATCAGGCCCTCGGCGATCGCGATGCTGGCCGGACGCCGGCCGTTCTCGGTCAGCACGTCCGAGGCGCGGATCACGAGGTCGAGGAAGGGAGCGTCGTCAGGCATGGATCGACCCTATACTCGGCATGTTTCCTGCGTGTGAGCGCCCGTCGGCGGCTCCGCCCGGCCTCCCCGCAGCCCCGGCGCCGTCGCCTCCCGTCCGAGAAGAGGAGGCCGTCGTGCTCGACATCGCCGCCGCCCTACTCGAGCGCGTCGAGACGGGCGGGAGCGTCGCCGTCGTCACGGTCACGCATGTCTTCGGCTCGGCTCCCCGCGCTCTCGGCTCCTCGATGGCGGTGGACGCGGAGGGACGCGCGATCGGCTCGATCTCCGGCGGCTGCGTCGAGGCGCAGGCGTACGCGCTGGCCCAGGAGGTGCTCGGCACCTCGGGCAGCGCGTCCGAGCACTTCGGCTTCGACGACGAGGCGGCCTTCGCCGCGGGCCTGTCCTGCGGGGGGCAGCTGCGCGTGTTCGGCCAGGTCGTCGACTCCGGCTGCACCGCGGTCCTCGCCGAGCTGCGCGCCGCCCGCGCCGGCCGCTCGGCCGCGCTGGCGATCGTCGTCGGCGGCCCGGAGGAGCTGGTCGGCCTCGTCCTCACCGGAGCGACGCGCCTTCAGGACGTCGTCGGCCCGCACCTGGACGAGGACACCGCCCGCCGCATCCTCGCCGAGCGCGAGGCGCGCCTGGCCTCCGGCCGCTCGGCCACGGTCGAGACCGCCTGCCGGGGCGCCGAGCTCGAGGTCGCCTACGTCGTGCACGCGGAGCGGCCGCGCCTGCTGATCTACGGCGCCGTCGACTTCTCCGCCGCGCTCTGCTCCGCAGGCTCCCTGCTCGGCTACCGCGTGACCGTCTGCGACGCGCGTCCGGTGTTCGCGACCGCCGAGCGCTTCCCGGGCGCGGACGAGGTCCTCGTCGAGTGGCCGTCCGACCACCTCGCCCGCGCCGAGGTCGACTCGCGCACCGTGATCGCGGTGCTCACGCACGACGAGAAGTTCGACATCCCGCTGCTCGAGACCGCGCTCGCGCTCCCGGTCGCCTACGTCGGCGCGATGGGATCGCGGCGCACCCACGAGCGGCGGCTGCGGCTGCTGCGCGAGGCGGGAGTGACGGAGGAGGCGCTCGCCCGGCTGCACTCGCCGATCGGCCTGGATATCGGCGCGTCGACGCCGGAGGAGACGGCCGTGTCGATCCTCGCGGAGGTCCTCGCCGCGCGCACGGGGACGTCCGGGGAGCCGCTCGCGGGGCGCTCGGGCCCGATCCACGCGGCGCGCTGAGCCGCACGTCCTTCCCTGACCACGCGCCGTCGTGATCGCGCCGGCCTGATCGCACTCCGGCGGGAAACGGCCGCGAAACACCGCGCTGCCATGCTCGGGGCATGCAGCGCCACGTCCTCACCGGAGCCCACGTCGCCACCGTCGACGCGCACGGGACCGAGCACCCCGTCGGCCACGTCGTCGTCGACGACTCCCGCATCGTCGCCGTCGGGGCCGGCGACCCTCCGGCATGGGCCCTCGACGGACGGTCGCCGACGGGTCTGCCGGCGCAGGAGGCGATCACGCTCACGCGGGTCGACGGCCGAGGCCACCTGCTCACACCCGGGCTCGTCAACACGCACCACCACCTCTACCAGTGGCTCACCCGCGGCTGGGCGCAGGACTCGATCCTCTTCGACTGGCTGGTCGCGCTCTACCCCGCCTGGTCCCGCATCGACGCCGACCTGACCCGCTCCGCCGCCCTCGGCGCGATGGGCGTCCTCGCCCGGTCCGGCTGCAGCACCGTCGCCGACCACCACTACGTCTTCCCGCGGGGCTCCGGCGACATCGTCGGCGGCATCGTCGACGCGGCCGGCACCCTCGGCCTCCGGCTGCACGCGACCCGCGGGTCGATGGACCTCGGCGAGTCCCGGGGCGGCCTCCCGCCGGACTTCGCCGTCGAGACCACGGCGGCCGCGCTCCAGGCCAGTGGAGAGGCGGTCCAGCGGTACCACGACGCCTCCGCCGACGCGATGGTGCGGGTCGCGATCGCCCCGTGCTCGCCCTTCTCGGTGACCACCGACCTGCTGCGCGAGTCGGCCGTCCTCGCCCGTCAGCTCGGGGTCCGGCTGCACACCCACGGCTCCGAGACCGTGGAGGAGGACGCCTACACGCGGGAGGCGTTCGGCCTCTCGCCCACCGACCACCTGGAGTCGCTCGGCTGGCTCGGCGACGACGTCTGGATGGCGCACTGCGTCCACCTCGACGCCGACGCGATCGCGAAGTTCGCGGCCACGGGCACCGGAGTCGCGCACTGCCCGTCCTCGAACGGCCGGCTCGCCGCGGGCATCGCGCCGATCCCGCAGCTGCTGGCGGCAGGAGCACCGGTCGGCCTCGGGGTGGACGGCGCGGCGTCGAACGAGTCCGGGCAGCTCGGCTCCGAGATCCGCGCCGCGGTCCTGATGAACCGCCTGCGCGCCGGCGCCGACCGGATGAGCGCCCGGCAGGCGCTCTCGGTCGCCACCATCGGCGGGGCCCGGGTGCTCGGCCGGCAGGACGAGATCGGCTCGATCGAGGTCGGCAAGCTCGCCGACCTCGCGCTCTGGCGGATCGACGGGATCGAGCACGCGGGCATCGCCGACCCGGTCGCGGCCCTCGCACTCGGAGCGCAGCCCCCGCTGAGCCTGCTCCTGGTGCAGGGTCGCCCGACGGTGCGGGAGGGACGGCTGGTGAACGCGGACGAGGACGCGATCGCCCGCGAGGTCGCCCGGGCGAGCACGGAGCTCGCGTCGCGCGTCTGAGCTGCGGCGGCCGATCGGCGCTCAGCCCGTCGTCGTTCAGCCGGGCGGCGCCTCCGCCGCGACGGTCGCGACCGGGGCGGCGTCCGGGTGCAGGAGCCGCCAGATCCGGTCGCGGGAGAGCGGCAGCTCGGTCGGCCGCACGCCGATCGCGTCGCGGACGGCGTTGGCGAGTGCGGGGGCGACCGGGTTGTAGGGCGCCTCGCTCATCGACTTCGCGCCGAACGGCCCGAGCTCGTCGGCGGTGTCCGCGAAGAGCACCTCGGTCTCGGGCACGTCCGCCATCTGCGGGATGTGGTAGTTCCGGAGGATCGCCGTGGTCACGGTGCCCTCGCCGTCGAGGATCACCTCCTCGTACAGCGCCGAGCCGATCGCCTGCGCCACTCCGCCCTCGACCTGCCCGCGGCACTGCGCCGGGTTGATCACGAAGCCGGCGTCGGCCGCCTGGACCGACTGCAGGATCCGCACCTCGCCCGTCGGCTCGTGCACCGCGACGCGGAACCCCTGGACGTTGAACGCGAGCGAGCGCTGAGCGCCGTCCTCGCTCCCGGTCGCGGTGACCGGTCCGCCGGCCGCGCGGACCAGATCGGCGAACGCGACCCGGGTGCCGTCCGGAGCGAGCAGGCCCTCGTCGTCGGGCTCGAAGGTCTCGTCGTGCCCGGTCAGCCGCTTGGCGAGCGCCTGCAGCTCGGCGAGGAGGCGCGTCGCGGCCGAGTGGACGGCCTTGCCCGCGACGACCGTGCCGGCGCTGCCGAACGCTCCGGTGTCGTAGCGGGCCGCGTCCGTGTCGGACTGGCGGATCCGCACCCGGTCGGCCGAGGCGCGGAAGGCGCTCGCGACCAGCTGCGTGTGCACGGTGGTGGTCCCGTTGCCGAACTCGGCCGTGCCGACGCCGATGGTCAGCACGCCCGCGGCGTCGACGGTGACGGTCGCCTCCGAGAAGTGGCCCCGCGGTGGGATGGTGGCGATCATCGCCAGTGCCGTGCCCTGCCCTGTCCGCCACCCCGGTCCGTCGGGGGCGGGGGAGCCGCCGCCGCCGGCCAGTGCCGCCTCGGTGAGGTCGAGGCACTGGTCGAGCCCGTAGGAGGCGAAGCCGATGTCGTCGCCCTCGACGTGCGTGACCACCAGCGGCTCGCCCGGGCGCACCGCGTTGATCCGCCGCAGCTCGAACGGGTCGATCCCGAGCTCGCGGGCGAGATCGTCCATCGCCGACTCGATGCCGAAGATCACCTGCCCGAGGCCGTAGCCGCGGAACGCTCCCGAGGGGAGGTTGTTCGTGTAGACGGCCTGCGCGTCGACGCGCTTGCTGGGCGCGCTGTAGACGGCGACCGACTCCGAGGTGCCGTGGAACATCACGCCGGGTCCGTGATTGCCGTAGGCGCCGGTGTCCGAGAGCACGTCCACGGCGAGGGCGGTCAGCCGTCCGTCGCGCCGGGCGCCGAGCGTGACGCCGACCCGCATCGGGTGTCGGCATGGGGCCATCGTGAACTCGTCGCTCCGGGTGAACTCGAACTGCACGGGCCGGCCGGTGGCGAGCACGGCGAGGGCGACGACGTCCTCCGTCAGGATCTCCTGCTTGCCGCCGAAGCCGCCGCCCACCCGTGCCGTGAAGACGCGGACGGTCGACGGATCGCGGTCGAACAGGCGCGCGATCTCGTCGCGCACGAGGAAGGGCACCTGCGTCGAGGTCCGCAGCACCAGCTCTCCGCCCTCGAGCCAGCCGATGGTGCCGTGGGTCTCGAGCGCCGTGTGCGCGACCCGGGAGGTCGAGTACCGGCCCTCGACGACCACGTCGGCCTCCGCGAGTCCGGCGGCCACGTCCCCGTACTCTCCGTGGAGCTCCGCGACGACGTTCGCCTCCGGCCGGGCGATGCGCGAGGCGATCGGATCCTTGTCGGCGTGCAGGAGCGGCGCGCCGGCCGAGCGCGCCTCCTCCGGGTCGAAGACGGCGGGCAGCACCTCGTAGTCGACCTCGACGGCGCGGCAGGCCGCCTCCGCCTCGGCCACCGACTCCGCGACCACCACGGCCACGCGCTGCCCGCGGAACCGGACGACGGTGTCGAGCATGCGAGTGTCGTCCGGGTCGTCGAGCCGGGACTCGTGGCGGGCGGTGGAGTAGAGGACGTCGGGGACGTCCTCGGCGGTGAGGACCGCGACGACGCCCCGCATCGCGCGGGCGGCGGTCGTGTCGATCGAGCGGATGCGCGCGTGGGCGTGCGGGCTCTGGACGACCTTCAGGTGCAGCAGGCCGGGCACGGCGACGTCGAGGGTGAACGGCTCGCGGCCCTGGACGATCCGCCGGCCGGCGGGCGCGCCGAGCGAGCGGCCGACCCGGGACTCCTCGGCCGACGGGCGACCGGTGCGGCGGACGGGGGTGAGACCCGACGGCGGGGTCGCGTGCCGTCCGCGGGCCGGGGCCTCCGTGCGATCCGCGCCGGACGGCTCGGCCGCGTGCGCGCCGTGCCCGGACGCGCAGGCGCCCGTCAGGGCCTCGCGGATGGGGCGGTAGCCCGTGCACCGGCAGAGGTTGCCCTTCATCAGCCGCGGCACGTCCTCGGCGCGGATTCCGTCGAGCGCCGTGGCCGTGACCACCATGCCGGCCGTGCAGAAGCCGCACTGGAACGCGCCGGCCTCGACGAACGCCTCCTGCACCGCGCTCGGCTCCTCGGGCGTGCCGAGGCCGGCCGCGGTCGTCACCTCCCGCCCCTCGACGCGGTGGGCGGGGTAGAGGCAGGAGTGGAACGGCGTCCCGTCGACGAGGACGGAGCAGGCGCCGCAGTCGCCGGCGTCGCACCCCTTCTTCACCTCGAAGTGCTCGTGGTCGCGGAGGAGGGTGCGCAGCACCTGGCCGGGGCGGGGGGAGGCGTCGACCGGCTCCCCGTTGACGGTGAACCTCATCGGGCGCCTCCGGTCAGCTCGGTGCGGATCTCCTCGGCGAGCACGCGGACGACGGCGTGGCGCCAGTCGGCGGCTCCGTGCGGGTCGGTGAACCAGGTCGCGACGCCGTCGACGGCCGCGGCGAGCTCGGCCGAGGAGGGAACGGCGGCGAAGCGGAGCCGCTCCGGCCGGACGGTCGCCGCGGTGATCGTGAGCACGAACGCGCCGTCGGTGTCGAGGCGGCCGATGACGACGGCGCCGGAGCGTCCGAGAGGGGAGAGCGCCGTCTTGCGGAACGCGGTGCGCGCCCGGAGGGAGGAGAGCGGGATCTCGATCGAGCGGATGACGTCGTCCTGGGCCAGGGAAGTGGTCGTGTTGCCGGTCACGAGCTCGGCGACCGGCACGGCGACGTCCGAGCCGTCGGCCCGCCAGACGAGGGCGGTGGCGTCGAGCGCGGCGGCGAGGCTGATCATCGGTCCTGCGGGCAGGGCGTTGGCGATGTTGCCGCCGACAGTGGCGACGTTCCAGATCTTGAAGGAGCCCAGCAGTGCCGTGCAGCACTGGAAGAAGAGCGGATGGGCGGTGTCGCCCGCGTCGGGCATCGCGGCGAGCTCGCTGAGCGTGCAGGTCGCCGCGATCGAGAGCCCGGCGTCCGTGCGCACGATCGGCTCCCAGGCGAATCCCTGCAGGTCGAGGAGCTCGTCGAGGTGGTCGTGGGGGAGGGAGAACACCCAGGAGCCGCCTCCGATGACCGCTGAGCGCGGCCCGCGGCCCGCCAGCTCGGAGCGCTCGCGCACCACCCGGACGCGCTGGATCGTGTTCAGGTCCATGCCGCGCCTCCGTCCCGCGCCCGTCGGGCGTCTCCCCCCAGTGAACCCCACCCGTGTGACGCCCGTGTTTCCCCACCCCGTCCTCCGGCGGCTCCGCTCCCCGTCCCTCCGGCGGATCCGCCATCCGCTGCGCCGCACCCCGGGCCCCGACCTTGCGGATCAGTGGGCGACCTCCCGATGTCGACCCGCCACCCCCTCGCTCTCCCCCCGAGCCGAACGATCGATCCGCGTGCCAGCGGATCGGTCTAGGCGCTCGCTCCCCGCTCTGCGAATCGCATCCACGCCGGAAAGCCGACTGCGCCGAGCCCGGCGGGGACGGGCTCGGAGATCAGGAAGGTCGAGCCGAACGATCGATCCGCGTGCCAGCGGATCGGTCTAGGCGGTCGCTCCCCGCTCTGCGAAACGTGACCACCCTCTCCGGCCGACCGCGTCGAGCCCGGCGGGGACGGGCTCGAAGGAAGATCAGCCGAGGCTCGCGACCCACTCCGAGCTGCCGTCGACGAAGGACTGCTCCTTCCAGATCGGCACCGACGCCTTGATGTCGTCGACCAGTGCCGCGCAGGCTTCGAAGGCCGCTGCGCGGTGGGCCGAGGCCACGGCGCAGGCGAGGGCGAGGTCGCCGACCACGAGGTCGCCGACCCGGTGCACGGCGGCGATCCGGACGTCGGGCCAGCGCTCGGCGATGCGGCGGGCGGAGGCGAGGAGTGCGGCGGGGGCGTCCGGGTGCGCCTCGTAGGACAGCCGGAGCACGCCGCGGCCCTCGTCGTGGTCGCGGACGACGCCCGCGAAGGTCACGACGGCGCCGTGCGTCGGGGAGTCGACCGCCTGCTCGCACTCGTCGACGGTGATGGCCTCGGCCGCGAGCCGGGCGAGGGCGACCGGCTCAGCGGGCATGGTCGCCGCCTCCGAGCTGATCGAGGAGGTGCCCGATCACCGGGTCGAGCACGTCGATCCCGTCGCGGACGCCGCCGGGGGAGCCGGGGAGGTTCACCACGACGGTGCGGCCGCTGACGCCGGCGAGCCCGCGGCTGAGCACGGCGGTCGGGACGTGGGCGGCGCCCTTGGCGCGCACCGCCTCGGCGAGGCCGGGCAGGGGCCTCTCCAGGAGGGGGGCGGTCTGCTCCGGGGTGACGTCGCTCGGGGCGACGCCCGTCCCGCCGGTGGTCACGACCACGTCGACTCCGCTGCCGATCGCGTCGGCGATCGCCTCGCCCACCGCGTCGCCGTCGGCCACGACGACCACCCGGGACTCCCAGCCGCGGGTGGTGAACCAGGCCTCCAGCGCCGGTCCCGTCCGGTCCTCGTACACGCCGGAGGCGGCACGGGTGGAGGCGACGACCGCCACCGCCCGCCGCGTCACGGGGTTCCTCCGCTCGTCCACGAGCCGCTCCTCCCGCCCGCCTTCGCGAGCACACGGATACCGGTGATCGCGGCACCGCGATCGACCGCCTTGATCATGTCGTAGACCGTGAGGGCTGCCACGCTGACCGCGGTCAGCGCCTCCATCTCGACGCCGGTGCGCCCGGTCGTGCGCACGCGCGCCTCGATCCGGACGCGGCTGTCCTGCGGCTCGAGGTCCACGTCGACGCCGTCCAGCGCCAGCGGGTGGCAGAGCGGGATGAGGGTCGAGGTCGCCTTCGCGCCGAGGATCCCGGCGATCCGCGCCACGCCGAGCGCTTCGCCCTTGGGCAGCTCGCCCTGCTTGAGGAGCCGCACCACGTAGGGCGAGGTCTCGACGTAGCCCTCGGCGACGGCGGTGCGCGCCGTGACCTCCTTCGCGCTCACATCGACCATGTGCACGGCTCCGTCGCCGCGCACATGGGTGAGCCGATCGCTCTCAGTCATCGATCCTCCAGATCTCGACCGTGTCGCCGGTCGCTGCGTGGTCCGTCCCGACGGGGACGTGGATGAGCACGGTGGAGCGGGCGTAGGACGCCAGCAGGTGCGAGCCGGGCCCGCCCACCGGGTGCACGAGGCCCTCGTCGTCGAGGACTCCGCGGCGGATCTGGTGCAGGTGCGCGGGCGAGTCGAGCGCCGTGCCGAGGCGCGCACGGCGCCGCGGCCGCTCGGCGGGCGTCCGTCCCGCGAGCGAGCGCAGCACGGGCCGGAGGAACACCTCGAACGAGACCAGGGCGCTCACCGGGTTCCCGGGAAGCGAGACCACCGGCAGGTGCAGCCCCTCGGCCACGCGCACGAGACCGAGGCCCTGTGGGCCGCCCGGCTGCATCTCGACGTGGCCGAACTCCGAGCCCGCCGGGCCGAGCGCGTCGCGGACGACCTCGTAGGCGCCCGCGCTGACACCGCCGACCGTGATCACCAGGTCGGCCGCGCCCGCGTGCTCTTCGAGCAGCGACAGGAGGTCCTCGGCCCGATCGCTCGTGCAGGCGGCGACGACGGGCAGCGCGCCCGCCTCGCGGACGGCCTCGGCCAGCAGGGCGCCGTTCGCGTCGTGGATCTGCGCCTCCTCGAGGACGGCGCCTGCGGGACGGATCTCGTTGCCGGTGGGGACGACGAGCACCCGGAGTCGCGGCAGCACCTCCGCCTCGGTCAGCCCGAGGGAGGCGAGGAGTCCGTAGTGGGCCGCGCGGAGGACCGTGCCGGCCGGGAGGGCGAGCTCGCCGCGGCGGGCGTCGCTGCCCCGGGCTCGGACGAAGGTCGCCGGCACCACCGGGTGCGCGAAGGCGACGCTGCCCGCCGCGGGGAAGCGCGGAGGATCGACGCGCTCGACCGGGACGACGGCGTCGGCCCCCTCAGGCAGCGGCGAGCCGGTCATGATCGGTGTCGCCGTGCCGGGCTCGTGCCGCGGCGCCCGGTCGCCCGCGGGGATCGGCGCCGAGACGGGCAGGGCGACGGGATGCTCCGGCGCCGCCGCGTCGAGGTCGGCCGCCCGCACCGCGAAGCCGTCCATCTGCGAGTTGTCGAAGCGCGGCAGGTCGAGCGGGGAGTCGACGGAGCGGGCGAGGACCCGCCGGTCGTACGCGCCCGGATCGGCGGCGACGGCGGCCGGCTCCAGGCTCAGCGTCTCGCGGGCACCCCGCGTGGCCAGCGGCGCGAGCAGCGCCCGCACCCGGGCGGCGTGCAGGTCGATCGAGGTCATCGTGTCCTCTCGCGAGCGGCGGAGCCCGACCGGCGGCGGGACCGAGTCCATCTTGCCGGGTCGCGCCCGGTTCCGCGGCGTAGTGTGAGCGGATGAGCACAGCACTGGGGATCCCGGGCTTCCGGCCCCGACAGCGCAGCGCGGTCCTCCCGGCCGACCGCCCCGCCACCCCGCTCCTCCTGGACACCTACGGGCGCGTCGCAGACGATCTGCGGATCTCGCTGACGGACAAGTGCAATCTGCGCTGCACCTACTGCATGCCGGCGGAGGGCCTGCCGTTCCAGCCGCCCGCGTCCCTCCTCAGCCGTGAGGAGATCCTCCGCCTCGCGCGCATCGCCGTGGAGCAGTTCGGCGTCCGCCAGATCCGCTTCACCGGCGGCGAGCCGCTCCTGCGCAAGGACCTCGTCGACATCATCCGCGACGTCGCCTCCCTCGACCCGCGCCCCGAGATCTCGCTCACCACGAACGCGATCGGCCTGTCGGGTCGGGCGGCGGCGCTCGCCGACGCGGGTCTGAACCGCGTCAACGTCTCGCTCGACTCGATCTGCGCCGAGACCTTCGCGAAGGTCACCCGTCGCCCGTTCCTCGACCGCGTGCTCGCGGGCATCGACGCGCTCGGTCCCGCCGGCCTGGACCAGACCAAGATCAACGCGGTGCTCCTGCCCGGGATCAACGACCACGAGGCCCCGGAGCTGCTCGCCTGGGCCCTCGCGGGGGGCCACCAGCTCCGCTTCATCGAGCAGATGGCGCTCGACGCCGACCACGGCTGGGACCGCGCGACCATGATCACCGCCGCGGACATCCGGGCGCTGCTCTCGGAGCGCTTCTCGCTCAGCCCGCACGCGGCCCCCCGTGACGGCGCCCCCGCCGAGCTCTTCGACGTCCGCGAGGCCGGGGGGTCCGAGGTGCTCGGCCAGGTGGGGATCATCGCGTCCGTCACCGAGAACTTCTGCGACGACTGCCGCCGCACCCGGCTCACCGCCGAGGGCGGTGTCCGCAGCTGCCTCTTCTCGAACGAGGAGACGGACCTGCTCGGCCCGATGCGCGCGGGCGCGGACGACCACGAGGTCGCCCAGCTCTGGCGCGGGGCGATGTGGGCCAAGCCCGCGGGACACGAGATGAACCGGGCGGGCTTCGTGCAGCCCGAGCGCACGATGAGCGCGATCGGCGGATGAGCATGCGGGTCCGCTACTTCGCGGCGGCCAAGGCCGCCCTCGGCCGTGGTTCCGACGAGCTCGACGAGGTGCCCGACCTGGGCGCTCTCGAGGAGAGACTCGTCGCCTCCGCGCCCTCGGCCGCCGACGTGCTCGCACGGTGCACCTACCTGGTCGACGGCGTGTCGACCGCGGACAGGGCCACGCCGCTGCGTCCCGATGCCGCGGTCGACGTCCTGCCGCCGTTCGCCGGCGGCTGACCCCGAAGAGCCCTCCGTGACGAGCCGTCCTCGACCGGACCGGTGCGTCCGCTCCGCGCGGTCCGCAGCAGGTGCGTCCGCGCTTCTGGAGGACGAAGCATCCCGAGGACGCACTGGTCCTGTCCCGCCGCACAGGGACCCGCGGGACGCCTCCCTCGGACCCGCGTGCGGCGGGGCAGGACCGGATCAGTGGCCGATCCCGTGCGTCACGGGCACAGGACGTTGGTCATCGTGTCGAGCACGTTGCGATTCTGCACGTCGCGGAATCCGAACGCCGAGGAGACTCCGGTGGCGACCAGCACGCCGCTGACGAAGGCCCGGCCGTCCCGGGTCACGTAGGCGTCCGGCGCGTAGATGGTGGCGTCGGAGGGCACACCGGAGGCGACGCGGATCTGCGGCTGCGTCCTGTCCGCGAACGCCCCGTACCGGACGAGAGCGCCGTTCTGGATCACGTCCACGACGTCACGGTTCTGTCGATCGCGGTAGGCGTCGGCACTGGTCACCCCGGTGGCGACCAGGATGCTGCTGTTGAAGAGGCGCCCGTCCGGCGTCAGGTGGTACGAGGGCGCCAAGGCCGTCGATCCTGCCGGAACGTTCCTGGCGTAGACCTGGTTCTTCGTGGAGTTGATGTAGCGGACGAGCTCCGAGCCGACGATCACGTCGATGACGTCGTTGTTGCTCTGGTCGCGGAAGGAGTCCGCGCTCGTCACTCCGGTGGTCACGAGGGCTCCGCCGGCGCGCCGCAGCTCGCCGTTCGGTGTGACGTAGAAGGCGGGCGCATGGACCGTCGATCCGGCCGGCACGCCGCTCCCGATGGCCTTCGGCGCGGCGTCTCCGGTGACGAAGCGGTAGAAGACGCCGTCGACCACGAAGTCGGCGACGTCGCGGTTCTGCTCGTCGCGGAAGCCCTGGACGCTGGTGACGCCGCGCGCGATCCGCCCCCCGCCGTGGTAGAGCTCGCCCGACTCCGTCAGGTAGTACCGGGGTCCGACGGTCTTGGCTCCCGAGGGCACGTTGCCGTTCGACTCCGGCGTCGTCCCTCCGCCGTCGGTGACGTACCGGACGGCGGTCCCCGTGGTCGCGGTGGTGCTCGCGGTCGCCGTCGCGCCCGCGGCGCCGGAGACGGCGGAGAGGGTGATGCCGTTCTGCGCCACGTTCCCGGCCGTGACCGGGATGCTCACGCGTCCGTCCGCGCCGGTCGTCGCCCTGACGGTCTGCGCGCCGCCGCTGGTCAGGCCGGCGGGGAGAGTGACGGTGACCGTGTCGCCGGCAGCGGGAGCACCGTTGGTCGTGGCGAGGACGGAGACCGTTCTCGTGGTGCAGGCGGGGAAGGAGTACGCCGGGGCGTCGAAGGCGAGGGTGAGGCCGGTGGACGCGGCGGCCGCGGGGGTCGCGACCGCCGCGGCGACGACGGGGACGGACCAGGCCGCACCCGACATGATCGTCCGCCGGGCGGGCCCCCCGCGGGTCGAGTCGATCCGCGGGGGGAGGGAGCGCGAGTGCGCTGCCGTCGGGTCCAGGGAGTTGGTGTCCGTCATGGTGTTCCTTTTCTTTCTTTCCTGCGAGGGGTGGTGGACGCGCCGATCCTGCCGAACGTCCGGCCTCCGGTCGACGCGGAACGGGCCGCGACGAGATTCCATGCCCGACCGTGGACGTTCCGTCGCGCCGCCGGGCCGGGGGAGCCGCTCAGGGCGCCTCCTCGCCGGGAGCCCGTCCGGCGCGGGGGACGCGGCGGCGCACGTCAGCCCGCGTCGTCGATCCGGCGGAGGGTCCGCTGCATGTGGATCCGCGAGCTGAAGCCGGCCGACCGCGCCACGCGGTCCAGGTCCGTCGCCGCCCGCGGGCCGAGCTCGTCGAGGAGGCGCTGCGCCTCGAAGGCCCGCGCGCGCTCGATCCGCTGACGAGGGGTGGTGCCGGCGGCCGAGAACGCCCGGTGCAGGTGGCTGACCGACACGCCGAGACTCTCCGCGAGCGTCTCCACCGTGAAGGAGCGGTCGCGGTAGTGCCGCTCGATCAGGCGCGTGCCGTTCGCATACACGGCGGCGGGGGACCGGTCCTCCCGGTCGGAGGAGGGCAGCAGCGCCGAGAAGGCCGAGGCCAGGAGGTGCTCGCTCGCGATCTCGAAGTGCTCGAAGGCCGCGTCCGAGGGCTCGACGCCGAAAGTGAGGACGGTGTTCGCCGCACCGGTGAGTGCGCGCCAGTAGGCCTCGGGGAGGGCGAGGACCCGGTCCGTGAGCGAGGCGAACTCGCTCGCGCGGAGCACCGAGGGGCGCAGCTGCCACTCGAAGCGCGCCCACGGACTGAGCGCCGCCGCGTACTGCACCGTCGAGGCGCGGGTCACGAGAGCGCTGCCGGCCGGGAGCCGGTGGTCGCGGCCCCGGGCGGAGAGGCGGCCGGTCCCGTCGAGGCTGAAGAGCACGCGGAGCCTTCCGGGATGGGGGAGGACCTCGAACTCCCCGGTCTGCAGCCAGGCGCGGCTGAGGCTGAGGCGCGGCGAGACGATCGCGTCGCAGACGGCACCTCGCGGCAGGGGGCGCCGCGGAATCCAGCCGAGCCGACGCAGCCGCCTCTCGGCGGGACTCCAGACCTCGGGCATCACGCCTCCGCGCCGGGGTCGAGCGGGTCGGGAGGATCGAGCAGCGCCGCCTGCCGCGCGGAGTGCGGTGAAGGCGTCGGCATGGGTGCTCTCCTCGGAACGGTGGCCGCGAGCACGCCACCGCCGATCAGCTTCGGACACTGCTCCGCCCTGATCCGCGGAGAAGGACGGATCCTCTCCGCTGCGAGCACCGAACATCCCGGGTCGCCGATCGGCAGGGCGCTGGGTGCGCCTCACCCCTCCCGTTCCGCGGCGCACGAGGCCGCGGCGCGGGTCACCGCTCCCGCCACGACGCCATCCCGCCGTCGAGCGAGTCGGACGCCACGCCCGCCGCCGCCGCGCGCTCCGCCGCGAGACGCGACCGGACCCCGGAGGCGCAGTGCAGCACGAGCGGACCGGCCGGCAGAGCGGCGGGGTCGAAGCGCGACATCGGCATCCGCACGGCACCGGGCACCGCGACGGACCGGTCCTCGTCGTCCTCGCGGAGGTCGACGACGGTCGGGGGCGTCGGCCCGGCCAGCCGCTCCCGCAGCTCGGCCGCCGTGATCGAGCCCGCCGCGGCCCGCCGCTCCGGGACCGGCGGCACCCGCCGCTCGAGAGGGAGCTCGGCCCAGGAGGAGTCGAGGGCGTCGTGCACGAGGACGCGACCGAACAGCGGCTCGCCCGCCCCGGTCACGAGCTTCACGACCTCGGCCGCCATGGCCGAGCCGATCAGCGCGCAGAGCGCGCCCAGCACGCCCACCGTCGAGCAGCTGTCGCCCGCGTCCTCGGCCTCGGGGTGCAGCGCGCGCAGGGTCACCCCTCCGCCCGGAGCGCCGGCCCAGAAGGTCGAGAGCTGCCCGTCGAAGCCGAGCGCCGACCCCCACACGTGCGGGATCCCGGCGCGCGTCGTCGCGTCCGAGGCGAGGTAGCGCGCGCCGAAGGTGTCGAAGCCGTCGACCACGACGTCCCAGCCCGCCACCAGGGCGTCGACGTTGGCCGAGGTCAGCGACACCGGGAAGGCCCGGGCGTCGATGCCGGGGGAGAGCCGCCGCGCGGTCGCCGCCGCCGACTCCGCCTTCGACCGGCCCACCGAGGAGTCGTCGTGCGCCGTCTGCCGCGCCAGGTTCGAGAGCTCGACGACGTCGCCGTCCACGATGCCGAGCCGCCCGATCCCGGCCGCGGCGAGCGCCGTGATCACCGGCGAGCCGATGCCGCCCGCGCCGAGGATCAGCACGCGCGCGTTCCGGAGGCGCCGCTGTCCGAGCTCCCCGAGGGGCGCCAGGCGGATCTGCCGGGCGAACCGCTCGCGCTCGGCGGCGGTCAGCGGCGGTCCGGGCTCGACGAGCGGGGTCATGAGAGCTCCTTCCTCCACTGGCCCTCGTGGGCGACGGGGGTGAAGCCGACGGCCTCGTTCACAGCGAGCATCGGTCGGTTCTCCTCGGCGTTCCAGGTGTAGACGGCCCGGCAGTCCGGGGCGGTCCCCACCGCATCGCCGATCGCGGTCAGGGCGAGGAAGTCGCTCCAGCCGTCGGCGCCCACGGCCTCGGGGATCGCGAGCTCGCGGATCCGGAGCGCCGGGTCGGAGGTGCGGTTCACCACCCCAGTGTGCACGTCCCGGCGCCCGCGGCGGCCTCCTGCGCCTGTTCCGGTGCGGGATCGCGGCGGTCCGTCGGCCGGTCGGGGCTCCGCCTCCCGGCCCGGCCGCGGCCGTCGGCTACCGTGGAGGCGTTGTGGACGGGAGCGAGGCGGCCGGGTGTACCTGAAGAGCCTGACCCTCAAGGGGTTCAAGTCCTTCGCTCAGCCGACCACGTTCGCCTTCGAGCCGGGGGTCACCTGCGTCGTCGGCCCCAACGGCTCGGGCAAGAGCAACGTCGTCGACGCGCTCGCCTGGGTGATGGGGGAGCAGGGGGCGAAGACGCTCCGCGGCGGCAAGATGGAGGACGTCATCTTCGCGGGCACCTCCACCCGCGGACCCCTCGGCCGCGCCGAGGTCGCGCTCACCATCGACAACTCGGACGGCGCCCTGCCGATCGAGTACACCGAGGTGACGATCACCCGGACCCTCTTCCGCAACGGCGGCAGCGAGTACGCGATCAACGGACGCGGCTGCCGGCTGCTCGACGTGCAGGAGCTTCTGAGCGACTCCGGTCTCGGGCGCGAGATGCACGTCATCGTGGGGCAGGGACAGCTCGACGCCGTGCTGCACGCGACCCCCGAGGAGCGGCGCGGGTTCATCGAGGAGGCCGCCGGGATCCTCAAGCACCGCCGCCGCAAGGAGAAGACGCTCCGCAAGCTCGAGGCGATGCAGGCGAACCTGACCCGCCTCTCCGACCTCGCGGGCGAGATCCGGCGCCAGCTCAAGCCCCTCGGGCGCCAGGCCGAGGTCGCACGGCAGGCGCAGACGATCGCCGCCGTGGTGCGCGACGCCCGGGCGCGCCTGCTCGCGGACGACGTGGTCGCGCTCCGGACCGCCCTGGACGGCTTCGCCCGCACCGAGAGCGAGCGGCACAGCGAGCGGGTGGTCCTGCAGCAGCGGCTCGAGCAGGCGACGCTCCGGCGAGCGCGGATCGAGGCGGAGGCGGTCGGCGACGCGGTCGACGACGCCCGGCGCACCTCGTTCGAGCTGGAGTCGGTGCAGGAGCGGCTGCGCAACCTCTCGGCCCTCGCCGGGCAGCGGCTCGCGATGCTCGAGCTCGAGTCCGAGCAGCCGCAGATCCAACCGCGCGTGACGCCGGCGCAGGTGGAGGAGGCGCGGGTCGAGCTGGAACGCCTGCGGCAGGCCGTCCTCGACGCGGAGACGGCGTGGGTCCAGGCGCAGCGCACGACCGTCGCCGCCCGCTCCGCCCTCGACGCGGTCGACGAGGAGATCGCCGCGCAGGCGGCCCTCGTCTCGCGCTACGACCTCGAGCTCTCCACCCTCTCGGGGCAGGCCGACACCGCCGCCTCCCGTCTCGCGTCCGTCCGGGGCGAGGTCCTGCGCGCGCAGAACACCCTCGACGCGGCCGACCGGCGGAAGGAGGCGGCGCGGCGGGCGCTCGACGCTCTGGAGGCCGAGCTGGACGACGCGGGCCGCGGCCCCGACGGCGGCCTCGACGAGGGCTACGAGCTCGCCCAGTCCGCGGTCTCGGCCGCCGAGGCCGGGATCGAGCGGCTGCGCGAGGAGCTGCACGCCCTGGAGCGCGAGCGTGAGGCGCTGGCCGCCCGCACGGGTGCCCTGTCGCTGGCCCTCGACGTCTCGGACGGCTCGGCCGAGCTGATCGCCGCCCGGATCGAGGGGGTGCTCGGCCGGGTCGCCGAGCGGATCCAGGTGCGGCCGGGCTCCGAGGCCGCGATCGCCGCCGCCCTCGGCGCGGTCGCCGACGCCGTGCTGGTCGAGTCGACAGCCCGAGCCGACGCGGCTCTGGACGCCGCGCTGGAGCGCGATCTCGGACGCGTCGAGCTGCTGGTCGCCGACGCCGCCCGGCCGCACGTCGCTCTCACCGTTCCCGAGGGGGCGGAACGCGCGGGTGACCTCGTCACGGCGCCGGCCGGGGTCCTCTCGCTCCTCGAGCGTTTCCTCGTGGTCGAGGACCTCGCCGCGGCGCGGCGCCTGAGGGAGCGCATCGATCCGGGCACCGTCCTGGTCACCCGCGACGGCGCGACCGTCTCCGACGCCGTGCAGAGCGCCGGCTCCGGCGGGCAGCGCAGCCGGATCGAGCTCGTCTCCGAGCGCGACTCGGCCGCCGCCCGGCTGGAGGAGGTCGAGGGCGGGATCGACCGGCTCCGCTTCGAGCTCGCCGAGCAGACCGGTGCGCTCCGCGGCGCGAAGGAGCAGGCCGCGAGCGCGCTCTCGGCCCTCCGCGAGCACGACGCCGCCCGTGCCGCCCACACCGAGCGGCTCGGCGGCGTGCGCGCCCAGCTCGAGGCGGCCACCGCCGAGCACGGCCGGGGCTCGAGGGCGCTGGCCGTCGCCTCGGATCGGGTCGGCGACGCCGAGCGCGCGGCCCAGGAGGCGAGGTCGGCGCTCGACGCCGCGCGCGCCAGGCCCCGGCCGGTGCTCGACGCGAGCGCGCGCGACGGTCTGCAGAGCGACGTCGACACCGCACGCGAGCGCGAGATCGAGGCGCGACTCGGCGTCGAGACCGCCAAGGAGCGGGTGCGGGCGGAGCAGTCCCGCGGGGAGGCGCTTGCCCGCCAGCTGGCCGCCGACCGCGCCGCGGCCGACGAGGCCGCGCGCCGCGCCGTGATCCGCCGTCGCCAGCGCGACGCCGCGGCCGAGGTGACCGCCGCGCTCCCCGCCGTCCTCGCCTCCGTCGACCGCTCCGTCCAGCAGGCCCGGGCCGAGCTCGTCGCGGCCGAGGCGGCGCGCTCGCAGCAGAACGCCGAGCTGCAGGGGCTCCGCCGCGAGGAGGCGAGCGTGCGCGACCGGCTCCAGTCCGTCACCGAGAGCGTCCACGGCCTCGAGCTGCAGATCTACGAGAAGAGGCTGCAGCTCACCGGTCTGCTCGAGCGCGCCGCGTCCGAGCTCGGGCTCGCCGAGGACGTGCTGGTGGAGGAGTACGGTCCCGGAGTCGGCGTCCCCGACGAGACGGACGAGGAGCAGGAGCCGCGGCCCTACGTCCGCGAGGAGCAGCGCCGCCGCCTCGAGAAGGCCGAGAAGCAGCTGGGGCAGCTGGGCCGCGTCAATCCGCTCGCGCTGGAGGAGTTCGCCGCGCTGGAGCAGCGGCACGCGTTCCTGACCGAGCAGCTGGCCGACCTCACCGGGACCCGGCGGGACCTGCTCACCATCATCGAGGAGCTCGACGAGACGATGCAGACCGTGTTCGCCTCCGCATTCGACGACACGCAGGCGGCGTTCGCGGACGTGTTCCCCGTCCTCTTCCCCGGCGGCACCGGCAGCATCCGCCTGACCGACCCGGAGAACCTGCTCACCACTGGCATCGAGGTCGCGGTGCGGCCGGCCGGCAAGAAGATCGAGCGGCTGTCGCTCCTCTCCGGAGGGGAGCGCTCGCTCGCGGCCGTGGCGTTCATGGTCGCCATCTTCAAGTCGCGGCCGAGCCCCTTCTACATCATGGACGAGGTGGAGGCCGCCCTCGACGACGCGAATCTCGGCCGACTGCTCAGCATCTTCGAGGACCTGCGCACCTCGAGCCAGCTGATCGTCATCACCCACCAGAAGCGGACCATGGAGATCGCGGACGCCCTCTACGGCGTCTCGATGCGGCAGGACGGCGTCTCGGCCGTCGTCGGCCAGCGCGTCGCCGCGCCCCCGGCCTGAACCCGCCTCCCCGACCGCTCGGAGGCGCGCCCGCCGGTAGCCTGGACCCATGGCAGAACGCACCTCCTGGTCGCTCGGCCGCGCACTGCGCGGCCTGTTCGAGAAGCGCACGATCGACGACCAGACCTGGGACGACCTCGAGACGGCGCTGATCACCGCCGACTTCGGCCCCGACATCACCGAGGAGATCGTCGACGACCTCCGCGCCAAGGTCGCCCGCTACTCCACCACCGACCCGCGCGACCTGCAGCGGATGCTCCGCGAGTCCCTCGAGGAGCGCCTGTCGAAGTACGACACGACCCTCAAGCTCAGCGAGCGCCCCGCCGTGATCCTCGTGGTCGGCGTGAACGGCGTCGGCAAGACCACGACCATCGGCAAGTTCGCCAAGTTCCTCCGCAACTATGGCCGGAGCGTCGTGGTCGGCGCGGCCGACACCTTCCGCGCGGCGGCGGTCGACCAGCTCGCCACCTGGGCGCAGCGCGCCGACGCCCAGATCGTCCGCCCTCAGCAGGAGCGCCAGGATCCGGCGTCCGTCGCCTTCCAGACCGTGCAGTTCGCGAAGGACACCGGCGTCGAGATGGTCATCATCGACACGGCCGGCCGCCTGCACACCAAGGGCGGGCTGATGGACGAGCTCACGAAGATCAAGCGCGTCATCGAGAAGCAGGCCCCGATCTCCGAGATCCTGCTCGTGCTCGACGCGACGACCGGTCAGAACGGGCTGAGCCAGGCCGAGGCGTTCATCGAGCACGCGGGCGTCACCGGCCTTGTCATCACCAAGCTCGACGGCTCCGCGAAGGGCGGCTTCGTCCTCGCGGTCCAGGAGCGCACCGGCATCCCGATCAAGCTCGTCGGCCAGGGCGAGGGCATCGGCGACCTCACCGGCTTCACCCCCCACGTCTTCGCCCAGCAGCTCGTCAGCTGAGCGGCCCCGCCCGGGACGACGCGCCGGCGCCGTCCCGGTGGCGGGCTACACGGCCTGCGAGAAGCCCAGTGCCGCGTCGGCGAGGTGGCGCAGGTGCTCCGGGACCGGCAGCCCCTTCGACTCCATCGAGCGCGCCCAGAGCCGGCCGGCCCGGTAGGAGGAGCGGACCAGGGGCCCGGCGAGGACGCCGAGGAAGCCGATGTCCTCGGCCTCTTCCTTGATCGCCACGAACTCCTCCGGGTGCACCCAGCGGTCCACCGGCAGATGCCGCGGCGTCGGGCGGAGGTACTGCGTGATGGTCACGATGTCGGTGCCGGCGTCGTAGAGGTCCTGCAGCGCCTGCGAGATCTCCTCCCGCTCCTCGCCCATGCCGAGGATGAGGTTCGACTTCGTGATCAGCCCCGCCTCCCGGCCCTGGGTGAGCACGTCGAGCGAGCGCTCGTAGCGGAAGGCCGGCCGGATGCGCTTGAAGATCCGCGGCACCGTCTCGACGTTGTGGGCGAACACCTCCGGCTCCGCGTCGAACACCCGCTGCAGGTGCTCGGCGCGGCCCGTGAAGTCCGGGACCAGGATCTCGACCCCCGTGCCCGGAGCCTGGGCGTGGATCTGGCGGATGGTCTCGGCGTAGAGCCAGGAGCCCTCGTCCGGCAGGTCGTCGCGGGCGACTCCGGTGACGGTCGCGTAGCGGAGCTTCATCCGCGCCACGGACTCGCCGACGCGCCGGGGCTCGTCCGCGTCGTAGTCCGCGGGCTTCCCGGTGTCGATCTGGCAGAAGTCGCAGCGGCGGGTGCACTGGGCGCCCCCGATGAGGAAGGTCGCCTCGCGGTCCTCCCAGCACTCGAAGATGTTGGGGCAGCCCGCCTCCTGGCAGACGGTGTGCAGCTCCTCGCTCTTCACCAGCGACTGCAGCTGCCGGTACTCCGGGCCCATCGAGGCCTTCGTGCGGATCCACTCGGGCTTGCGCTCGATCGGCGTCTCGGCGTTGCGGATCTCCAGCCGCAGGAGCTTGCGGCCGCCGGCCTCGGCGCTCACGCGGCGACCTCCTCGATGCGGGCGGAGAAGGCGGGGGCCGCCTCCGAGAAGCGCGCCGCCACCCGCGCTCGCACCGCCTCCATCAGCGGAGCCTCGCCGCGCTCGCGCTCGAGCGTGGTCACTCCGGCGTCGGCGATGCCGCAGGCGACGATGCGGGCGTAGGGCTCGAGGCTGTTCGAGACGTTGAGGGCGAATCCGTGCATCGTCACGCCCGAGGCGACGCGGATGCCGATCGCGGCGATCTTGTCGGCGCCGCCGTCTCTCGGGATCCACACTCCCGAGCGCCCGTCGACGCGCCGCCCCTGCACCCCCAGGTCGTCGAGAGCGGCGATCAGCACGCCCTCCAGCGAGCGGACGTAGGCGACCACGTCGACGGGCTCGCCGAGCCGCACGATCGGGTAGCCGACGAGCTGGCCCGGACCGTGCCAGGTGATCCGCCCTCCGCGGTCGACGTCGACCACGGGCGAGCCGTCGTCCGGGCGCTCGTGCGCCTCGGTGCGCTTGCCTGCGGTGTAGACGGAGGAGTGCTCGCAGAGCACGAGGGTGTCCGGCCTCGAGCCCGCCACCACCTCGGCGTGCAGGCGGCGCTGCAGCTCCCAGCCGTCGGCGTAGTCCAGGGGGTCCGCGGAGTCGCCCGCCACCAGTGTCTCGATCACCGGGCCACCCTAACCCTGTTCTTGGACCCGGACCGGTTAATCCGGTTCGCGGTGATCGCGCCGATCGCGACCGGATCGGCGGCCCCGCCCGCCGACCCTCCCGGCCTCCGGTAGAATTCCGGGCATCATGGCTACTTTCGGCACCCTCTCCGATCGACTCGTCGAGACCTTCAAGAACCTCCGCACGAAGGGCAAGCTCTCCGCGTCGGACGTCGACGGCACCGTCCGCGAGATCCGGCGGGCCCTCCTCGACGCCGACGTCGCGCTGGAGGTCGTGAAGGAGTTCACCGGCAAGGTGCGCGAGCGCGCCCTCGGCGACGAGGTCAACAAGGCGCTCAACCCGGCCCAGCAGGTCGTCCAGATCGTCAACGAGGAGCTCGTCGCGATCCTCGGCGGGCAGTCCCGCCGCCTCGAGTTCGCCAAGCGCCCGCCGACCGTCATCATGCTCGCCGGCCTCCAGGGCGCGGGCAAGACGACGCTCGCGGGCAAGCTCGGCAAGTACCTCGGCAAGGACGGCCACACCCCGCTGCTCGTCGCGGCCGACCTCCAGCGCCCCAACGCGGTGCAGCAGCTGCAGGTCGTCGGCGAGCAGGCCGGAGTCGCGGTCTACGCGCCCGAGCCGGGCAACGGCGTCGGCAACCCGGTCAAGGTCGCCCAGAACGCGATCCGCTTCGCGACCGACAAGCAGTACGACACGGTCATCATCGACACGGCCGGACGCCTCGGCGTCGACGCCGACATGATGAAGCAGGCCGCCGACATCCGCCGCGTCACGAACCCCGACGAGGTCCTGTTCGTCATCGACGCGATGATCGGCCAGGACGCGGTCGCGACCGCCAAGGCCTTCCAGGAGGGCGTCGACTTCACCGGCGTCGTCCTCTCCAAGCTCGACGGCGACGCCCGCGGAGGCGCGGCGCTCTCGGTCGCCTCGCTCACCGGCCGCCCGATCCTCTTCGCCTCCACGGGCGAGTCGCTCGACGACTTCGAGCAGTTCCACCCCGACCGCATGGCGAGCCGCATCCTCGACCTCGGCGACGTGCTGACGCTCATCGAGCAGGCCCAGTCCGCGTTCGACGAGGACGAGGCGCGCAAGATCGCCGAGAAGATCATGGGGGACACGTTCACCCTCGACGACTTCCTCGGCCAGATGCAGCAGCTGCGCAACATGGGCTCGATCAAGAAGATGATCGGCATGCTGCCCGGCGCGAAGGGCATGCGAGAGCAGCTCGACCAGTTCGACGAGCGCGAGATCGTGCGCACCGAGGCGATCATCCAGTCGATGACGAAGGCGGAGCGGGTCAACCCGAAGCTGCTCAACGGCTCGCGGCGCCTGCGCATCGCCCGCGGCTCCGGCATGACGGTCACGGACGTCAACCAGCTCGTCCAGCGCTTCGAGCAGGCCGCCAAGATGATGAAGACGGTCGCCAAGGGCGGCATGCCCTCGGTCCCCGGGATGGGCCCGGTGCCCGGCGCCGGCTACCAGGGCCGCCCGAAGCCGCAGAAGAAGAAGAGCAGCAAGTCCGGCAACCCCGCGAAGCGCGCGGCCGAGAACGCGGCGATCACCTCCGGGCCCCGCCCGGGCGATGCGGGCGGCTCCGGCTTCGGCCTGGGCGGCGGCGCCGGCAAGGGCGCCCAGCCCACGCCGGAGGAGCTCGAGCAGCTGCAGAAGCTCCTCGGGCGATGAGGCGGGTCGCAGCCGGACGCGCGGGCGGGATCCTCGTCCTCGCGGCCGTGCTCGGGCTCACCGGCTGCGCCGAGGGCTCCGGGGTCGACGCGATGACGGCGCCCTCCCCGGAGGACCTGGTCGGCCGCTGGGTGACGGGCGTCTCCTACGACGCGCCCGACGTGCCGTTCCTCCTGATCGCGGAGGACGGGACCTGGACGGGCTCCGACGGCTGCAACGGCGCGCAGGGCGAGTGGTCGATCGACCAGGCGGGCGCGCTCACCGTCTCGGCCGGGCCGAGCACGCTGATCGCCTGCGACGGCGTCGCATTGCCGACGATCTTCTCGGAGGCGGCGATGGCCTCGATCGACGGCGGACGGCTCCGCCTGTTCGACGACGAGGGGGCCACCGTCGTCAAGCTCGCCCGCTCCACGAGCGACGAGGCGCCCTCGCCGTCGCCGGACCCGGCGGGGGAGTAGCGCGCCGTCCCTCCGCGGGCCGCAGCGGGGATCCCCGTGAGGCGCACCGCTCGCTAGCGTGAGGGCATGACAACCGCACACGCGCGCCCCGTCCGCATCGGCGTCCAGATCGCACCGCAGCACGTCCCCTACGAGGTCATCCGCGACACGCTCGCCGAACTCGAGGACCTCGGCGTCGACATCGCCTTCAACTGGGACCACTTCTTCCCGCTCTCGGGAGAGCCGAACGGCCTGCACTTCGAGGGCTGGAGCATGCTCGCGGCCTGGGCCGAGCAGACCAGCCGCATCGAGTTCGGCCCGCTGGTCACCTGCAACAGCTACCGGAACCCCGACCTCCTCGCCGACATGGCGCGCACGGTCGACCACATCAGCGCCAAGGGCGCCGAGGGCCGTCTGATCTTCGGCATCGGCTCGGGCTGGTTCGAGCGCGACTACGAGGAGTACGGCTACGAGTTCGGCACCCCGGGCTCCCGCCTCGACGAGCTCTCCGAGGCGATGCCGCGCATCCGCAGCCGGTGGTCGATGCTCAACCCGGCGCCCACCCGCGACATCCCGGTGATGATCGGCGGCGGCGGCGAGAAGAAGACGCTGCGGATCGTCGCCGAGCACGCCGACATCTGGCACAGCTTCTCGGACGTCCCGACGCTCGAGCGCAAGCTCGGCGTGCTCTCGGAGTGGTGCGGCCGCGTCGACCGCGACCCGGCGGCGATCGAGATCTCGACCGGCGCGAGCGTGCGCGGCGGTGTCGGCGACGCCTCCTTCGACGTGCTCGACCAGCAGTACGATCTGGGCGCCCGCCTGTTCACGCTCGGCATCACCGGTCCGGACATCGACCTCGCGCCCGTGCGCGACCTGCTCGGCTGGCGCGACGGCCGGAACAGCACCGCGCGCTGACCCGGCGGGGCGCCGTCACGGCGGCGCCCCGCGTCGGAGTCAGGCCGCCGGCGCGTCCGTCGCCTTCTGTCCCGTCGGCACCGCCCGGGCGAGGCCGGACTTCTCGGCCGCCACCTCGAACGCGTCGGCCAGGGCGCGCTGGCCCTCGACGGTGGGATGCACGCCGTCCTCGCCGAGCAGCCCGTCCTCGCGGAGGGGGTCCGGGTACTCGAGCGCACCGCCGCCGGCGGCCGTCACGGCCTCGACCAGCGCCGCGTCGTACTCGTCGAGATCGGAGGGGCGCGGGTCGGGGCCCCAGACCGAGTCGAGCGCGATGAGCCGGGCCGAGGGCGAGGCGGACACGATCGCGTCCACCGCCGGCCCGATCGCGGCGTCCACGTCCTCCGGATCCCAGCCCAGGTCGTTGCTGCTGGCGATCAGCACGATCGCGTCGGGCCGGGTGTCGGCGATCTCCTCCGCGCGGTCGCCGATCGCGACGCCGCAGTCGCCCGGCTCGATGAAGCCGCCGCCGTCGCAGCCCAGGTTCGTGACCTCCCAGCCGAGGTCGTCGCCGACGAGTGCGGGCCAGGCCTGCTCCGGGTCGACCGTCAGACCGCGCACGATGCTGTCGCCGACGATCGTCACCCGGGAGCCGGCGGGAAGAGAGCCGCCGATCGAGAGCGGCAGCGGATCGGCGGTGACGGTCGGGAGGGGAGTGGCGGTGCCGGTGGGGGACGCGGTCGCCGGGCCGGTCGTCGTCGAGGACGAGCAGCCGGCGAGGCCGAGGGCCAGGGCGCCGATCGCGGCTGCGGCGAGGAGGACGGGACGCGTCATGAGCGGGGATCCCGGAGCCCGTCGCGCAGCTCGCCCGCGAGCGCCCGGACCACCGCCGTGAGGTCGCCGTCGTTCGCCGCGGCCGTCCGCAGCTGGCGCTGGTAGCTCGCTCCCGCGACCAGGATCAGCTCGACGTCGCCGAGCTCCTTCACGCAGTCGAGACGCTCGGCGACCGGTGCGAGGGTGACGAGCAGGTCGCGGATGTCGTCGGTGACCAGGCGCTCCGCTCCAGCGGCGTCGAGGATGATCTCGGCGTCGAGCCCGTAGCGGGCCGCGCGCCACTTGTTCTCGCGCACGTACCAGGGCTGCATCGTCGGAAGGTCCTCGCCCGCGTCCAGCCGCGACGAGAGGTGCTCGACGAGGCACTGGATCAGCGCGGCGACCGCTCCGATCTCCTCCGCGGAGGAGAGGCCGTCGCACGCGCGCATCTCGAGAGTGCCCCACTGCGGCGAGGGGCGGATGTCCCAGCGGACCTCCGTGTGGTCGTCGATGACGCCGGTGCGCATCATGTCGTCGACGTACTCCTCGTAGTTCGCCCAGGCACCGAACTGCGGAGGCAGGCCCGCCGTCGGCAGCTGCTGGAACATCAGCGCACGGTTCGAGGCGTAGCCCGTGTCGACCCCGCCCCAGAACGGGCTCGACGCCGAGAGCGCCTGCAGGTGCGGGTAGTAGTCGAGCAGGGAGTTGAGGATCGGCAGCACCTTGTCGCGGTGCTCGATGCCGACGTGCACGTGGATGCCCCAGATCATCATGTTCCGACCCCACCACTGGGTCCGGTCGATGAGGCGGTGGTACCGCTCCTTGTCCGTGATGGCCTGGTCGAACCACTGCGCGAACGGGTGCGTGCCCGAGCACACGAGGTCGAGTCCCATGGGGTCGGTGATCTCGCGCACCTGCCGCAGCTGGTCCTGCAGATCGGCGACCGCGTCGCGGACGGAGGTGTGCACGCCGGAGACCAGCTCGACCGTGTTGCGCAGGAGCTCGCCGGTGATGTGCGGGTGCGGGGCGCCGTCGTCGCCGCGGAGCGCCTCCAGCACCACATCGGCGACGTTGGCGAGATCGCCCGTCTGCCGGTCGACGATCGCGACCTCCCACTCGATCCCGAGCGTGGAGCGGTCTGATGCGGCGAAGCTGATCTCCATGGCGTGGTCCTCATCGGATCCGGGCGTCCGCCGATCGGGACGCGCCTCGCCATCCTGCCACCTGCGGCCGGGGCGGACGCCGAGTCCCGGCGGAGGCCTTCCGGGTCCCGCGAGGCCCGCTCCCGCGAGGGTGCCGCTGGGCGGCGGCGTGCCGGGCCCGCACCGGGTCGGTTTTTCTGGCAGAATGATCCGTCGGGTCCGAGGCGGTCGACCCTCTACTCACCGCCGACGAAACCCCCTCGAGCTTCCGCCGGGTGTGCCCCCACGCTCACGGCTCAGTTCATCCATCATCGACCGGACACCGGTCAACGACCACACAGGAGAATTGTGGCTGTCAAGATTCGTCTGAAGCGCCTCGGCAAGATCCGGGCGCCCTACTACCGCATCGTCGTCGCCGACTCGCGCACCAAGCGCGACGGCCGCGTGATCGAGGAGATCGGCAAGTACCACCCGACCGAGCAGCCCTCGTTCATCCAGGTCGACTCGGAGCGCGCGCAGTACTGGCTCGGAGTCGGCGCGCAGCCGACCGAGCAGGTCGCCGCGATCCTCAAGCTGACCGGCGACTGGGGCCGCTTCAAGGGCGACGCCGACGCCGTCAGCACCGTCCAGGTGAAGGAGCCCAAGGCTCCGTTCGTCGTCGACGCGAAGAAGAAGCCCGTCCTCAAGCCGAAGTCCGAGGCTCCGGCCAAGGCCGCCCCGGTCGAGGACACCGCCGACGAGACCTCCACCGAGGCGTAGTCAGTGCTCGCTCCCGCCGTCGAACACCTCGTCAAGGGGATCGTCGAGAACCCCGATGAGGTCAGTGTCGTGGCCACGAGCTCCCCGCGCGGAGAGGTCCTCGAGGTGCGCGTGCACCCCGAGGACCTCGGCCGCGTGATCGGACGCTCCGGTCGCACCGCCAAGGCCGTCCGCACTCTCGTCGCCGCGCTCGCCGACGGGCGCCGCGTGCGCGTCGACGTCGTCGACACCGACAAGTAGAGGTGTCGGTCACCGGACCGGGCACGACGCAGCTCCGCGTCGCCCGACTCACCAAGGCACACGGGCTCAAGGGCGCCATCAAGCTCGAGCTCTACACGGACGAGCCCGACAAGCGCTTCACCCCCGGATCCACGTTCACGCTGCAGGTCCCGCGCACCTCCGAGTGGCACGGCAGGAAGCTCGAGCTCGTCGAGCTGCGCTGGTACAACAGCCACCCCGTCGCGTTCTTCCGAGGCGTCGACGACCGCAACGCCGCTGAGACCCTCCTGAAGGCGATCCTCTGGATCGACGAGGAGGTGCAGACCCAGCCGGGCGAGGACGACTCCTGGTACGACTACCAGCTGGTCGGCATGAAGGTCGTCCGCGACGGCGTCGAGGTCGGCACCGTCCGCCGCGTCGACCACTTCCCCGCGCAGGACCTGCTCATCGTCGGTACCCCCTCCGGCGAGGTGATGGTGCCGTTCGTGAACGCGATCGTCCCCTCCGTCGACGCCACCGCCGGGATCGTCACGGTCACGCCTCCGATCGGCCTGTTCGAGGAGGCTCCCGAGGAGGAGCCCGCCGCGGTCGACCTCAGCGGTGTCGACCTCGCGGACCCGGCGCTGAGCGCGCCTGCGGACGCCGATGCGCCGGACGCCTCCGATGACGCGGACTCCGCTCTCGAGGAGCCCGCCGACGACGAGCCCTCGGCCGCCTCCGACGCCGCCTCCGAGGAGGAGCCCCGGTCGTGAGGATCGACATCGTCACGATCTTCCCGGAGTTCTTCGGCGTGCTCGACATCAGCCTGCTCGGCCGTGCGCGGCAGAGCGGGCTGATCGAGCTCGGCGTGCACGACCTGCGCGACTTCACCCACGACCGCCACCGCACCGTCGACGACACGCCCTACGGCGGCGGCGCCGGCATGGTGATGCGACCGGAGCCGTGGGGCGAGGCGCTCGACACGATCCTCGACGGCGCGGACGACCCCGTCGTGATCTTCCCGTCGCCCGCGGGCGAGCTGTTCACCCAGGCGACCGCCCGCGAGCTCGCGGAGGAGTCCTCCCTCGTCTTCGGCTGCGGCCGCTACGAGGGCATCGACCAGCGCGTCGTGGACCACACCGCCGAGCGCGCGCGGGTCCGGCTGATCAGCCTCGGCGACTACGTCCTCAACGGAGGAGAGGTCGCCGTGATGGCGATGATCGAGGCCGTCGGACGCCTGGTCCCGGGCGTCGTCGGCAACCCGGCGAGCCTGGTCGAGGAGAGCCACTCCGACGGGCTGCTCGAGTACCCGAGCTACACCAAGCCCGCCTCCTGGCGGGGCCTCGACGTCCCTCCGGTGCTCCTCAGCGGCAACCACGGGGCGATCGCCGCCTGGCGCCACGAGCAGAGCGTCGAGCGCACGCGCCGCGTCCGCCCCGAACTGCTTCCCTAGCCCCTAGCCGCACGGTCACCGGGCCGCGAGGGCCAGGTGCCGGTCGCGGAGGGCGAGGAAGAGGGGGAACGCGAACGCGAGGGCGACCAGCGGCGCGAGCAGCACCAGGATCCACACGCGGCGCATCCCGATCCGGCGGCCCTCCACCACCATGAAGGCGACGGCTGCGATCGCGACGACCAGCAGGTCGGTCGAGAACGACGACACCCACGGCCCGCCCGCGGCGAGGCCGGCGAGCACGTCCGCGCCCTCCTGCATCGCCCGCACGTTCCAGGTCCAGGTCCCGATCAGCCCGGCCAGGGCGAGGGCGAGGTAGACGATCCCGAGCGGCGTCCAGCCGCGGTGCAGCCGGCTCATGCGCGGGCCTCCGTTCGTGCGAGGGTGAGGATCGTCCCTCCGGCGAGGGCGACCACGGCCACAGTAGCGACGGCGAGGGTCAGCGCGTCCGGTGCGGTCAGCGCCTGTCCGCGCAGCGCCTGCCAGCAGGTGAGGGCGACCGCGGCCGCCCAGGCCGCCGAGGCCAGTGCGACGAGCCGCAGCCGGGTGGATGCGGGGCGCAGCACGGGGATCCGGGGTGCCAGCCGTCCGAGCAGCAGCGCGAGCAGCGGGAGCCCCTGCAGAGCGTGCATCCCGACGAAGTGCGGGATGCGCAGATCGCCCCCCGTGGTGCTCCAGCCCAGGAGGGGGAGGCCGGGTCCGCCGTCCGCGACTCCGACGGCGTGCGCGCCGACGACGCCCTGGTAGTCGCTGATCTGGCCGGGCGAGGGCCCCGTCATCAGGAACGCGAGGGCCATCCCGACGAGCCCGATCACGAGTCCGGCGCGGACGGCGAGCGTCAGCGCCGGATCGCCGAGCGGCACCCGCGCCAGGAGGGCGGCGAGGACCAGCGTCGCCAGCCAGACCACCACGATCGAGACGGCCATCGAGGCCCAGAGTGCGGCGTGCAGGGGAGTGGAGACGTCGAAGTGGCTGCGCTCGCCGACCAGGGCGGCGCCTCCGATCACGACCATCTCGACCGCCAGGCCGACCGCCGCGACCGTGCCCAGCGCTCGGGCGGGGCGGCGCCGGCGGGGCACGAGCCCGATCAGCCAGGCGAGCGTCACGGCGTACAGCGCGATCGAGAGGCAGAACTTCAGCGGCTTGCCCCAGAGCGGCTGCCCGCCGAGCTCGCGGGGATCGACGACCAGCGCGATCGCGCAGAGGAGGGCGCCGACCGCCATCGCGGCAGCGAGCACCAGGAGGGGCCGGTGCGGGGCGGCGGAGGCTGTGCTCGCGGGCGTCTCGGTCGCCGTGCTCATCGGATCGCCTCCGCGCCGCCGCCGAAGCGGCTCTGCGTCTCGCGCGCCTGGGCGACGCGCCGGAGCGACTGCAGCACCACGTCTCCGAGCGCGGTGCCGACCGCGGCGACGGCCGCCTGCTCGCTCACGCTCTCGCGGGCCTGCAGCTCGTCGAGGTCGGCGGAGGCGACGAGGGCGGCGGCGCGGGCGTAGGTCTCGAGCCAGCCGGCGCTCATCGGTCCGGTGGAGAGCTCGAGCGCGTCGAGCGCCCGTGCCGCCGTCGCGACGGCAGGGTGGCCGCAGTGGTCGGAGCCCGCGGCCTCGGCGATCCGCCGCGTCGACGCCTCGGTGGCGGACGCGGTCGAGTCGGCGCTCACGGAGACCACGTCCTGCGCCACCTCGAACGCTGCTGTCGGACCGACGCCCGCGTCGAGCGCGGCCGTGATCCGCTTCGCGCCGGCGATGCCGACGCCGCCGCTCTCGATGAGCGCCCGGAGCAGCGTCAGGCGGGCGACATGGGCGTCCCCGTACTCCGCCCGCTGAGGGCCGGCGGCGTCGCCCGGCGGCAGCAGCCCCTCCCGGATGTAGTACTTGATCGTGGGCAGGCTGACGCCGCTGCTGCGGCTGAGCTCCGAGATTCTCACGTGGACAGTATCGCTATCGGATAGCGGTACTGTCCACCATTTGATCAGTTCCGCGCGGAGAGGACGATGTTCCCCGTCTCGGTGATGGCGATCGTGTGCTCCATGTGGGCGCCGCGAGAGCCGTCACGGCTGCGGAGGGTCCAGCCGTCCTTGTCCGTGTAGATCTCGTCGGTCGTCTGCAGGAACCACGGCTCGATCGCGACGACGAGGCCCGGGCGGAGCGGGTAGCCGCGGCCGGCGCGTCCGTCGTTGGGGATGTGCGGATCGCCGTGCATCGTGCGGCCGACGCCGTGGCCGCCGAAGTCGGTGTTGATGGACAGGCCCTCGGCGTGCGCGACGGCCGCGATGGCCGCGGAGATGTCGCCGATCTTCTTCCCGGGCTGGGCGGCGGCGATGCCGGCCTCGAGCGCGCGGGTGGTGGTGTCGATGAGGGCGAGGTCCTCCTCGCGCGGCGTCCCGACCACGACGCTGATGGCCGAGTCGGCGACCCAGCCGTTCACGGAGGCGGCGAAGTCGAGGGTGAGCAGGTCGCCGTCCTTCAGCCGGTAGTCGAAGGGCAGGCCGTGCAGCACCGCGTCGTTGACGGAGGTGCAGATGACCTTGCCGAAGGGGCTCGCGCCGAAGGAGGGGTGGTAGTCGATGTAGCAGGACTCGGCGCCGGCCGTGCGGATCATGTCGTGGGCGAGCCGGTCGAGCTCCAGCAGGTTCACGCCGACCGCGGCGGCGGCGGAGGTGGCCTTCAGTACTTCGCCGACGAAGCGGCCGGCGGGACGCATCTCCTCGATCTCGGCGGGGGTGCGTAGCTCGATCATCCTGATCCTCTCGGGGTCCGCTGAGCCGTCGCTCAGCGGTGGTGGGTACGGTCGGTGCATGCGCACGCGACGGGCATTCGGTTCCTGGCAGTTCCCGGCGGCGATCGTGCTGCCCTTGTGGATCCTCCTCGGCTATGGGGTCTTCGGAGGAGCGAGCGGCTGGACCGTGCTCGGCCTGGTGATCGCCCTCCCCATTCTGGCGGTCGCGCTGGCGGCTGTGGCCGCGATCGTCGCATTCCGGGTGACCGTCCGGCCCACGCGCACTCCCGCGTGGAGCGACGTGGCCGTGGTCGGCGCCTGGCACCTCTCCCTGATCGCCTTCGGCTTCTTCCCGCCCGGCGCCTGGGCGCTGGGCCTGCTCTCGGTGGTCCTCGGAGTGGCGGCCTTCTGGCACTCGGCGTGGCGGTTCCTCGCCGACGCGAGGGCCACTCTCCTCGCCTTCTCGGAGGCGGCGTCCGTGCAGGCCGAGGGCGCTCACCGCCCCGTCGCCGGCGAGGGCTTCGACCCGGAGCGCCCGCAGGACGGGCAGACCATCGTCCTCTGAGGGGTCGGGCGTCCCGAGAGGCGCTGTCTCCTGCGAGGCCTCGCCCTGCTCCACAGCTCGGCCCTCTCGACGGACCCGCCCTCTGCGCGGCTCTGCCCTCCGGGTGACCCTGCCCTCCAGACGAGCCTGCTTTGACTCGGATCGACGCGGCATGGCAGAATGAGCGCTTGTGCCTCGCGCAGGCTCTGCCACAGGGGAGCCGCGACGACGTGGGCACGACCGACTTCCATCAACGAAACGGTGTTCGACCTGTGGCGGGCACGGAGAGCGATACAGCATGCACATCCTCGATTCCGTCGATGCGGCGTCCCTCCGCAGCGATGTCCCGGACTTCCGCGCCGGCGACACCGTCAAGGTCCACGTCAACATCGTCGAGGGCTCCCGCTCGCGCATCCAGGTCTTCCAGGGCGTCGTCATCGGCCGCTCCAACGAGGGCGTCCGCGAGACCTTCACCGTCCGCAAGGTGAGCTTCCAGGTCGGCGTCGAGCGCACGTTCCCCGTGCACTCGCCGGTCATCGACCACATCGAGGTCGTCACCCGCGGTGACGTCCGTCGCGCGAAGCTCTACTACCTGCGCAACCTGCGCGGCAAGAAGGCCAAGATCAAGGAGAAGCGCGACGCCTGAGCGGCTTCCGCACGACTTCTCGGGAACCCCGGTCCACCTATGATGGACCGGGGTTCCTCCCTTTCTCGGGGGCGATCCGTCCGGGGAGTCCACCCGGTGATGCACAGTAGGGGCGACGGCGAGCGATGACAGACAGCACGGCCCCGGTCCGCCTCCCCGGAGGCGAGGACCACGCCCGCCACTCGGCGGATCCGTCCGAGAAGCGCCCGCGCAAGCGCCGGGGTGTCCTGCTCTTCCTCCGCGACGTGCTGATCATCTTCGTGGTCGCGGTGCTCGTCTCCTTCCTCGTGAAGACCTTCCTGATCCGCTCGTTCTACATCCCCTCCTCCTCCATGGAGCAGACGCTCGTGGAGAACGATCGCATCCTCGTGAACGAGCTCGTGCCCGGAGTCGTGCCGATCTCGCGGGGCGACGTCGTCGTCTTCCGCGATCCCGGCGGATGGCTCTCGCCGAGCTCCGAGCCCTCCGTGCCGCCGTTCCAGGCCGCGGTCGACTCCGCCCTCGCGCTCGTCGGCCTCACCGCTCCCGACAGCAACGACCACCTCATCAAGCGCGTCATCGGCCTGCCGGGCGACCACGTGACCTGCTGCACACCGCTCGGCCAGGTCGAGATCAACGGCAACCCGATCGACGAGCCCTACGTGAAGCTGCCGGACGGGGTGCAGGCGGTCTCGGCCACCCCCTTCGACGTCGTCGTGCCCGAGGGCTCGCTCTGGGTGATGGGCGACAACCGCTACAACTCCGCCGACTCCCGCTACAACACCGACAAGCCGGGCGGCGGCTTCGTGCCGATCGACAACGTCGTGGGGCGCGCGATCCTCGTCACCTGGCCCGTGCAGCAGTGGGCGTGGCTCGACGACTACCCGTCGGTGTTCCGCGGAGTCGACACCGAGGCCTCCGAGGAGGGCTCGGACGACGCGCAGAGCGGGCAGGGCTAGGTGGTCGTCGCCGAGCCGACGCTGACGCAGGAGCGGCGCCTCTTCCGGCAGGGCTACGAGACGGTCATCGGCTGCGACGAGGTCGGCCGCGGCGCGATCGCCGGCCCGGTGTCGGTCGGCGTCGTGTCGATCGGCAGCCGTTGCGGGCGCTTCCCCGAGGGGCTCCGCGACTCCAAGATGCTCGCTCCCGCCCGCCGCGAGGCGCTCCTGCCGGGAGTCGCGAAGTGGGTCTCGGCCTGGGCGATCGGCGAGTCCTCGGCGGACGAGATCGACGAGACCGGGATCATCGCCGGACTCGGCCGCGCCGCGTCGAGGGGCATCGAGCGCCTCGCCGACCAGGGCGTCGACCTCGCCACCGCCGTCGTCCTCCTCGACGGCGCCCACGACTGGCTGACGCCCGCGCTGGGCGAGTGGGCGGCCGAGCTGACGATCGTCACCCGCGTGAAGGCCGACCGCGACTGCGCCGCCGTCTCCGCCGCCTCCGTGCTCGCGAAGGTGGGGCGGGACGGTCAGATGGTGCGCCACCACGACGACTTCGCCGACTACGCCTGGGACAGCAACAAGGGCTACGGCAGCGCCGCGCACTGGGCGGGGATCGAGCGGGTCGGCCCGTCCCCGCTCCACCGGGTGACCTGGCTGTCGAAGTCGCGGGAGAGCGTCGAGGAGCCGCTCCCGGCGCTCGGGCCCGTCGGCTCGGCGTAGGATTGTCCAACGATGGATGAGGACGAATTCGAGGACTACGACCGCGAGGTCGAGCTGGCACTGTACCGGGAGTACCGCGACGTCGTCTCGCAGTTCTCGTACGTCGTCGAGACCGAGCGCCGGTTCTACCTGGCGAACGAGGTCGACCTGGTCCGCCGCGACACCGAGCACGACTTCTACTTCGAGCTGACCATGCGCGACGTGTGGGTCTGGGACGTCTACCGCTCCGACCGCTTCGTGAAGTCGGTGCGCGTGCTGACCTTCAAGGACGTCAACGTCGAGGAGCTCTCCCGCAAGGAGTTCGAGCTCCCCAAGGAGCTCGCGCTCGACGAGTAGGGCGCTGTCGCGGCAGGCTCCGGACCCCTTGCTGGTCGCGTAGCCGCCTCCGACGACCCATCGAGACCCGGTGCCCGGAGCCCCACCCCGCTCCGGAGCTCTCTCGGATCCGCGGCTCCGCGGGTCTCGTCGTCAGGCAACGCGGGTTCCTCCTGCTGGTCGCATAGCCGCCCCCGGCGGCGTCCGAAGACCCCGGCCCGACGTCCCTCCCCACCCGCCTCCTCGGCCCTCTTCTCCCCGGATCCCCTCCCGGCCGTCCGACGTTCCTCCCTGCTCCGGCACGCTTCCGGCAGGAGGACGCATGGACAAGGACGAACTGGGGCGGCGCGGCGAGGAGATCGCGGCGGCGCACCTGAGAGACAACGGATTCGAGATCCTCGACCGCAACTGGCGGGTCCGCGAGGGCGAGCTCGACATCGTCGCCCGCGACGGGTCGGCACTGGTCGTGGTGGAGGTGAAGACGCGCTCGTCGACGCGCTTCGGGCTTCCGGTCGAGGCCATCACGCGGGCCAAGGCGCAGCGCCTGCGGCGACTCGCCTACGCCTGGGCCGACGAGCACCACGAGCGCTCCCGCCACCTGCGGATCGACGCGGTCGGCATCGTCGCGCCCGGGGGAGTCCCGTCGCAGATCCGGCACCTGCGGGCGGTGGCCTGATGGGCCTGGGAAGGACCTCGGCGGTCGGTCTCGTCGGCTTCGCGGGAGCCGTGGTCGGGGTGGAGGCGCACTCGGCCGACGGCACCCCGGGCATGGTGATCATCGGCCTGCCCGACGCCGCGCTCGCGCAGGCGAAGGAGCGGGTGCGCTCGGCGGCGATCAACTCCGGGAGCACCATCGCCGAGTACAAGATCACCGTGAACCTCTCGCCGGCCGCGATGCCCAAGCACGGCTCCGCCTTCGATCTCGCCATCGGGCTGGCCGCGCTCGCGTCGCTCCGTGAGGTCGATGCGGAGTCGGTCGCCGCGGTCGTCCATATCGGGGAGCTCGGCCTGGACGGCCGGCTGCGCTCCGTCCCGGGCGTGCTGCCCGCGGTGCTCGCGGCCGCCCGCGAGGGCAGGCGCCGCGTGATGGTCCCCGTCGAGGACCGGCTCGAGGCGGAGCTGGTCGACGGCGTCGAGGTGATCGCGGTCTCCTCGCTGGCGGCGGCCGCCGTCTGGCACGGAGCCGAGTGGGAAGTGCCGGTGCTCCCCGAGGCCGCGCCGCCGTCTGAGACGGTGTCCGAGCCGGAGGCCCGCCTCGACCTCTCCGACATGGTGGGGAACGAGGAGGCGGCCGAGGCGATGGTCGTCGCGGCGGCGGGCGGGCACCACGTGTTCCTGCTCGGGCCTCCCGGCGCCGGGAAGACGATGCTCGCCTCGCGCTTGCCGGGCATCCTCCCCGACCTCGACGACGATGCAGCGCTCGAGGCCACCTGCATGCGCTCGCTCGTCGGAGCGCCGACCGGTGGCGCGCTGGTGCGCAGGCCGCCGTTCGAGAGTCCGCACCACTCGGCCTCGTCGGCAGCGATCGTCGGCGGGGGCAGCGGCCGCATCCGTCCCGGCGCGGTGGCCCGCGCCACCAGGGGCGTGCTGTTCCTCGACGAGGCCCCCGAGTTCTCGTCCGTCGCCCTCGATGCGCTGCGCCAGCCGCTCGAATCCGGCGTGATCCGCATCCACCGCGCGAACGCCGTCGCCGAGTTCCCCGCCCGGGTGCAGCTCGTCCTCGCGGCGAACCCGTGCCCGTGCGGCCGCTTCGGCATCCCCGGAGAGACCTGCACCTGTGCTCCTTCGGTCCGCCGCCGCTACCTCGCGCGGCTCAGCGGACCGCTGCTCGACCGCGTCGACATCCGCCTGACGGTCCGCCGCATCAGCGCGGCTCAGCTGGCCGCACGTCGAGACACGTCCGGCATGTCGACGGCGCAGGCCCGCGCGCGTGTCGCCGCGGCGCGGTCCCTCGCAGCGGCTCGCCTCGCCTCCACTCCATGGACGCTCAACTCGGAGGTCTCCGGCGCCTGGCTGCGCTCGGACGCGGTGCGCCCGACCAGTGCCGAGTCCCGCACGCTCGACCGGGCTCTGGAGCGAGGTCTGGTGACCATGCGCGGCTACGACCGGGTCCTGCGCCTGGCCTGGACGCTCGCGGACCTCGACGCGGCCGACCGGCCGAGTGCCGCCCACCTCGCGCGCGCGCTCGTCCTCCGTGGGGGTGCCGCGTGATCCGGCCCGACGCGCTCTTCGACGCCGCGGAGCTCGACGCCGTTCGTCGACTGCTGCCGAGCGGTTCAGCCGATCAGGACTCGGCTGCCGACGGCGAGCCTTCGGGCGAGTCCGGCTGTGCTCGGAGCGCGCTCGTCGACGCTGCAGCCCGATGCGGCTGGAACTCGCTGACCGAGCCCGGCGACTCCGTCGCCGCCCTCCTCATCGAGAGGGTCGGCGCGGCCGAGGCCTTCGCCCACGTCGTGTCCTCGTCGTCCGCGGAGGAGATCCTCGCGCCCCCGCATCGCGCTCCCTCCGACGAAGGAGGCGCGGCACTCGCGCCCCTCGACTCCGAGGTCGCCGCCCTGCAGTCGGGGCTGGCGCGCTGGCGACCGCGCCTGGACCGCAGGCTGCTGTTCCGCCGGCTCGAGATCGCCGAGCGACTCGGCGCCCGGCTGCTCCTGCCCGGGGCTCCCGTGTGGCCCGAGTCGCTCGACGACCTCGGGCCGCACGCGCCACTCCTGCTCTGGCTGCGCGGTGATCCCGCCGCCTTCGATCCGCCGCACCGCCTCGCCCTCGTCGGCGCCCGCGCTGCCACCGGCTACGGCGAGCACGTCGCCGCCGAGCTCGCCGCGGGCGTCGCGGCGCGAGGCGTCTCCGTCGTCTCGGGCGGTGCCTTCGGGATCGACGCGGTCGCCCACCGTGCCGCCCTCGGCTCCGGAGGCCGGACGGTCGCCCTCCTCGCCGGGGGAGCGGACCGACTCTACCCGACGGCCCACGCCGACCTCCTCCACCGCATCATCGCCACCCCCGGCTGCGCCGTCGCAACGGAGGTCCCGCCGGGCACCACGCCCACTCGCTGGCGATTCCTGCAGCGCAACCGCCTCATCGCCGCCTCCACCGCGGGCACCGTCGTCGTCGAGGCCGGCGCCCGCTCCGGCTCCCTCAACACCGCCGGCCACGCGGCTGCCCTGGGCCGCCCCCTCGGTGCGGTCCCGGGCCCGGTCACCAGTGCCTCCTCCGCCGGCTGTCACCGGCTCCTCCGCGAGTACGCGGCGACCTGCGTCACCTCGCCGGCGGACGTGCTCGAACTGCTCGCCGTCGGCGACGCCGACGGATCGTGCCGAGCGCTGACCGCGACTGAGGCGCGAGTCCTGGCCGTCGTCGAATCCGAAGGATGCTGTGACGCCGCAACCGTCGCCGGGCTCTCCGGGGAATCGCTCGATTCGGCGCTGTCGGCGCTGGGTGCGCTCCTCGCCGACGGACACGTCCGCCGTTCCGAGGACGGGGACTGGGAGCGTGCACCCGGGTGAGCGGCCCCGCCGCCGCGGCGCTGTCGGCGGTCCGCCCTACGCTGAAGGGGCATCGGCGAGGGGAGCGGCATGGACGCCACGGCAGCAGGACACGGCGGGGAGCGCCCGCGGCTCGGGCACTTCCGCGCCGCCGACAGGGTCATCGCGCATCTGAGCGACACGCACCTGCTGGCCGACGGCGCTCCGCTCTACGGGAAGGTCGACACGGCCGCCCGCCTCGCGCAGGCGGTCGGCCGGCTGGCCGAGCGCGGCGGACGCCTGGACGCGATCGTCGTCACCGGGGACGTCGCGGACCGTGGCGAGGAGGACGCCTACCTGCTCGTGCGCGAGCAGCTCGACCCGGTCGGCGAGCGGTTCGGCTGCCCGATCGTCTGGGTGATGGGCAACCACGACGAGCGCGGAGCCTTCCGGCGGGTGCTCCTCGAGCAGGACCCGGCGGGCGCGGGACCCGTGGATCAGGTCGTCGACCTCGGCGGGCTCCGGCTCATCGCGCTCGACAGCGCGGTGCCCGGCTTCCACCACGGCGACCTCACCGACGCCCAGCTGGCCTGGCTGAAGGACGAGCTCGCCGCACCGGCCCCGCTGGGGACGATCCTCGCCCTGCACCACCCTCCGCTGCCCACGCCGCTCGGCGCGATGACCGTGCTCGAGCTGCGGGGGATCGACCGCCTCGAGGAGGTGGTGCGCGGAACCGACGTCCGCGCGATCCTCGGCGGCCACTTGCACTACCCCACGGCTGCGACCTTCGCGGGCGTGCCCGTGCTCGTCGCCGGCGCCACCAGCTACACGATGGACCTCGGAGCGCCCGAGCGGGAGCTCGCCGGCGTCGACGGAGCGCAGAGCCTCTCGCTCGTCCACGTCCACCCGGAGACGGTGGCCGCCTCGTTCGTGCCGACGGCGCCGGCCCCGATCGCGACGCGGTTCGGCACCGACCTGATCGAACGGCTCGAGGGGCTCGACGAGCAGGGGCGCATCGACCTCTGGTCGCGGATGCCGGACGGATCATGACCGGCGAGACGCTCGCCGACTCGGTCGAGCACTTCCTCCGTTACGTCCTCGACGAGCGGTCCCTCTCGCCCGCCACCGCGAAGGGCTACCGCTCCGACCTCGCGCGCCTGATCGCCCACACGGAGGAGAAGGGGCGGCTCCTCACCGCCGAGCTCGACCTCGAGCTGCTGCGCGACTGGCTCTGGCGCGAGTCGGAGTCGGGCATCGCTCGCGCGACCCTCGCCCGGCGCACCGCAGCCGTCCGCTCCTTCTCCTCCTGGGCGCAGCGGACCGAGCGGCTTCCCCTCGACGTCGCCGCGCGCCTCAAGACGCCCAAGTCGGGACGGACACTGCCGCGGGTCCTGACGCTCCCGCAGGCGGAACAGGTGCTCGACACGGTCGCGGCGCGAGGCGCGACCGAGGACCCGGTGGCGCTGCGGGACCTCGCGATCGTCGAGCTGCTCTACGCCTCCGGCATCCGCGTCTCCGAGCTGGTCGCCGTCGACCTGGGCGACGTCGATCTCGGCAGGCTCACCGTGCTCGTCACCGGCAAGGGCGCGAAGCAGCGGGTCGTGCCGTTCGGCGTGCCCGCGAAGGAGGCGCTCGTCGCCTACCTCGACCGCGCCCGTCCCGCTCTCGCCACCGGTGACGGCGGCCGCGCGCTCCTGCTCGGCCGACGGGGGGCGAGGCTCACCCCGCGCACGGTCTACGGCGTCGTGGCGAGGCTCCTCGACGGCGGGCAGGGCTCCGGACCGTCCGGTCCGCACACGCTCCGCCACACCGCGGCGACCCATCTGCTCGACGGCGGAGCCGACCTCCGCGCCGTTCAGGAGCTGCTCGGCCACGCGAGCCTGGGCACCACGCAGATCTACACCCACGTCTCGACCGAGCGGATCCGCGACGCCTACCGCCTCGCCCACCCCCGCGCCTGACCGGACGCGCGAGTCGCTGGACGCACCCTTCCGCGCCACTCGCTCAACACCCCGCGCCCCCTCGTCCATCGGCAGAAGCACCGCCCGGGGGATTCCGCCGAAGAACCGCATCGGCGAGACGTAGTCGCCACCCTCGCGGACGCCGAGGTGCACGCACCTCTCGTCGCAGTGGCCGCCCGCACCCACTGCTCCGACGGGCTGGCCCGCGGTGAGGACCTGCCCCGCCGTCACCGATCCGTCGACCGGCTCGACCGTCGAGACCAGACCGTCCGCGTGCACGATGCTCACCACGGACCGGTCGACCACCCTGCCCGAGAACGACACGGTGCCCGCCGCGACGGCGACCACGGGCTGCCCGGCCGCTGCCGCGAGGTCGATCCCGCGGTGCCCGGGGGCGTAGCGGTGGGCCGGCGCGCCCCACGGCTCCACGACGGAGAACCCCGGGACGGGTGAATTCCACCGCGGGTCGGACCGGCCGGGGGACGAGGTGCCGGAGGGCGAGGCGCCGAGAGGCGCCCCGACGAGCAGAGCGGCGAGGGCGAACACGCCCGGGCGCAGGAGTCGGGATCGGAGCATGCGGCCACCCTCCTGGAGCCGGTCCGGGACCGGTGGTCGGCCGAGCGGATCAGGGGAGGAGAGCGCGACGGGCCCGGCTGTGGAGGGAGGACATCGGCCGGGGGAGAGCGCAACCCGTCCCGGCGGTGCCGCGGCGAGGAGTAACGTGCCGGTGATCCGGCTCGGGAGCGGCACCCCGCCCCCACCGGCGGCGAGAATCGGAGACGACCATGACCAGCGGACGATCTGACACGACCAGCGGGAGAGCGGACATCCCGAACCCCTCGGCGGCGAAGCTGAAGAGGAAGGTGATCGGCCTCGCGATCGCGGCGGCGGTCGGCGGCTTCCTCTTCGGCTTCGACTCGTCGGTGGTGAACGGTGCCGTGGAGGCGGTGCAGGGCGAGTTCCAGCTCTCGGCCGCCCTGATCGGCTTCGCCGTCGCCTCCGCGCTGCTCGGCTGCGCACTCGGCGCGTACCTCGCGGGCCGCCTGGCCGACCGCTGGGGCCGCATCAAGGTCATGCTGCTCGGCGCCGGGCTCTTCTTCATCTCCTCCATCGGCGCCGGCGCGGCGTTCGCGGTCTGGGACCTCGTGCTCTGGCGCGTGGTCGGAGGCCTCGGCATCGGCATCGCCTCCGTGATCGCTCCGACCTACATCTCGGAGATCGCGCCCAAGGCCATCCGCGGCGCCCTCGCGTCGCTGCAGCAGCTGGCGATCACGCTCGGCATCTTCGCCGCCCTGCTCTCGGACACCCTCATCGCGAACGGCGCGGACGGCGCCTCCGAGCCCTTCTGGTTCGGCGTCGCCGCCTGGCGCTGGATGTTCATCGCCTGCGCCGTGCCGGCCGTCATCTACGGCCTCCTGGCCCTGACCCTGCCGGAGTCGCCCCGCTACCTCGCGACCCGCGGCCGCTCCGAGGACGCCCGCGCGGTGCTCGCGACGGTCACGCCGCGCGACGAGGTCGACGAGGCGCTCGCGGACATCCAGAAGAAGATCGACGAGGACTCCGAGAACGCGAAGCGCTCCAGCCTCCGCGGTCCCGCCCTCGGCCTGCTCCCCGTGGTCTGGGTCGGCATCCTGCTGTCGGTGTTCCAGCAGTTCGTGGGCATCAACGTGATCTTCTACTACTCCACCTCGCTCTGGAGCGCGGTCGGATTCGACGAGTCCAACTCCTTCGCGATCTCGGTCTTCACCTCGGTCGTGAACGTCGTCGTCACCTTCGTGGCGATCTTCCTGGTCGACAAGGTCGGCCGGAAGCCGCTGCTGCTGGTCGGCTCGGCCGGCATGGCCGTCTCGCTCGCGCTGATGGCCATCGCCTTCAGCCAGTCGACGATCAGCGGAGAGGACGTCTCGCTGCCCGGCGCGTGGGGGCCGATCGCCCTCGTCTCGGCGAACGCGTTCGTCGTCTTCTTCGGTGCGACCTGGGGCCCGCTGGTGTGGGTCCTCCTCGGCGAGATCTTCCCGAACCGGATCCGGGCGGCCGCGCTCGGCCTGGCGGCCTCGGCCCAGTGGATCGCGAACTTCGCCATCACGGTGACCTTCCCGATCCTCTCGCAGGACGTGTCGCTCACCCTGGCCTACGGCCTCTACGCCGCCTTCGCGGCGATCTCGTTCGTCTTCGTCTTCATGTTCGTGCCCGAGACCAAGGGCCGCTCTCTGGAGGAGATGGACACCCTGCACATCCGCACCGTGATGAAGTCGGCGCGCAAGTAGCACCGGCCTCCCGCGCCCCGACGGCCGCCCTCCCGCAGCAGCGGGGGAGGCGGCCGTCCTGGTGCTAGACTCCACGGAGCACCTCGCTCGTCGGGGTGACTACGCGCGCCCATTCGGCCTCCGCTCCCCACGGTCCCTCTCCGCTCATGCGGCCGGGGCGGGAGTGCGCCGGGCGCCAGGGCGACGTGCCGACCGGCCGTCGCAGACAACCGAACGGGAGTTCGGCGCCGTCGTGCGCCCGGGCCCCGAGACAAGGAGAACGACTCATGGCAGTCGTCACCATGCGCCAGCTGCTCGACAGCGGCGTCCACTTCGGGCACCAGACCCGTCGCTGGAACCCGAAGATGAAGCGCTTCATCCTGACCGAGCGCTCGGGCAGCTACATCATCGACCTCCAGCAGTCGCTGGCCTACATCGACAAGACCTACGACTTCGTCAAGGAGACGGTCGCCCACGGCGGCACCATCCTTTTCGTCGGCACCAAGAAGCAGGCGCAGAACGCGATCTCGGAGCAGGCGACCCGCGTCGGCCAGCCCTACGTGAACCAGCGCTGGCTCGGCGGCCTCCTGACCAACTTCCAGACGGTCTCGAAGCGCCTCGCCCGCATGAAGGAGCTGGAGGAGCTCGACTTCGACGACACGTCGAAGAGCGGCTTCACCAAGAAGGAGCTCCTCATCAAGAAGCGCGAGCTCGACAAGCTGCACAAGTCGCTCGGCGGCATCCGCAACCTCTCGAAGACGCCGTCGGCCCTCTGGGTCGTCGACACCAAGAAGGAGCACCTCGCGATCGACGAGGCCAAGAAGCTGGGCATCCCGGTCATCGGCATCCTCGACACGAACTGCGACCCGGACGAGGTCCAGTACCCGATCCCGGGCAACGACGACGCGATCCGCTCGGTGAGCCTGCTCACCCGCATCGTCGCCGACGCCGCGGCCGAGGGCCTCATCCAGCGCCACCAGAAGCCCGAGGCCGAGGGCAACGTCTCCGCCGTCGAGCCGCTGGCCGAGTGGGAGCAGGAGCTGCTCTCCACCGGTGCGCCCGCCGCCGACGTGCAGGAGCCGAACGAGCAGGCCGGCGCGGAGACCGAGAAGGTCGCCGACGCCGAGGCCGAGACCGCCGACGAGGCCGTCGTCGAGGCCGAGACCCCCGCCGCGGAGGAGGCCCCCGAGGCCGCCGCGACTTCGACCGACGAGACCGCCACCGCCTGACACCCCGTTCCGTGACGGGGGTCGGACGCCGCACCCGCGGTCGTCCGGCCCCCGCTCGGTCGGTGCACGTTCACCACGAGTAAGAACCGCCGTCACCTCGGCGTGCTGGGCTCCTCCCGTGAGCCCGCCGCCGCGAGTGACGGCGCCACAGGGTTTCCGAACCAAGAGGAGTTCCGAGAACATGGCAAATTTCAGCCTCGCTGACGTCAAGACGCTGCGCGAGCAGCTCGGTACCGGCATGGTCGACACGAAGAACGCGCTCGTCGAGGCCGACGGCGACCTGGACAAGGCGGTCGAGATCCTCCGCCTCAAGGGCGCCAAGGGCAACGCGAAGCGCGCCGACCGCTCCACGAGCGAGGGCCTCGTCGCCGCCGCCGAGAAGGACGGGGTCGCCACGATGATCGAGCTCGCCTGCGAGACCGACTTCGTCGCCAAGGGCACGAAGTTCATCGCCCTCGCCGACGCCGTGCTCGCCGCGGTCGTCGCCGCCGGCTCCACCACGGTCGAGGAGGCCCTCGCGGCCCCCGCCGACGGCAAGACCGTCGCCGACCTCATCAACGACGAGGCCGCGATCCTCGGCGAGAAGGTGGAGCTGCGCCGCGTGGCCTCCGTCTCGGGCGAGCACTTCGCGATCTACCTCCACAAGACGAACAAGGACCTGCCCCCGCAGGTCGGCGTGGTCGTCGGCTACGCGGGTGAGGACGCCGAGACCGCGCGCTCCGTCGCCCAGCACATCTCGTTCGCGAACCCGTCCTACCTCTCGCGCGAGGACGTGCCGCAGTCCGAGGTCGACAACGAGCGCCGCATTGTCGAGGAGATCTCGCGCGGCGAGGGCAAGCCCGAGGCCGCCCTGCCGAAGATCATCGAGGGACGCGTGAACGCGTACTTCAAGCAGGTCGCCCTGCTCGACCAGGACTACGCGAAGGACAACAAGCTGTCCGTCAGCAAGGTCCTGAGCGACGCGGGCCTGACCGTGTCGGGCTTCGCCCGTTTCAAGGTCGGCGCCTAACAGCACTGCAGGAGGGAGTCCGGGTCGTTCAGTCGACCCGGGCTCCCTTCGCTCTGCCCGGGGCGGTCCCGGGCGTGGTCGCGGGGCCCGCTCCGCGCGGGATAGGTTTGTACGGGTCTACGGGAGGAAACGTCCATGACGGAGACGGATGCGATGACGACGGGCAAGCGCCGCAGGGTGCTTCTGAAGCTGTCGGGGGAGGCGTTCGGAGCCGGCACGCTCGGCGTGAACCCGGACGTGATCAGCGCCCTGGCGCGCGAGATCGCCGATGCCGCGACCGAGGTGGAGATCTCGGTGGTCGTCGGCGGCGGCAACTTCTTCCGCGGAGCCGAGCTCTCGCAGCGCGGCATGGACCGCGGCCGGGCCGACTACATGGGCATGCTGGGCACGGTGATGAACGCCCTCGCCCTCCAGGACTTCCTCGAGCAGGCGGGCGCCGAGACGCGCGTGCAGTCCGCGATCGCGATGACGCAGGTCGCGGAGCCCTACATCCCCCGCCGGGCGATCCGGCACATGGAGAAGGGCCGCGTCGTCATCTTCGGCGCCGGCGCCGGACTCCCGTACTTCTCGACCGACACGGTCGCCGCGCAGCGCGCGCTCGAGACGCACGCCGACGTGGTCCTCGTCGCCAAGAACGGCGTGGACGGCGTGTACGACGCCGACCCGCGGACGAACCCCGACGCGAAGAAGCTCGACGCGCTGACCTACCAGGAGGCGCTCCAGCGGGGCCTCAAGGTGGTCGACTCCACCGCGTTCAGCCTCTGCATGGACAACGGCATGCCGATGCAGGTCTTCGGCATGGAGCCCTCGGGCAACGTCGCGAAGGCCATCCGCGGCGCCGAGCTCGGCACGCTCGTCTCGAACTAGACTGACCACTTCCCTCTCTTAAGGAGCTCCCTGTGATCTCGGATGTACTGGCCGACGCGAAGACCAAGATGGGCAAGGCCGTCGAGGTCGCCAAGGAGGACTTCTCCACGGTCCGCACCGGACGCGCGAACCCCGGCATGTTCCAGAAGGTGCTGGTGAGCTACTACGGCACCCCGACGCCGCTGTCGCAGCTCGCCTCGATGCAGAACCAGGAGGCCCGCACGCTCGTCCTGACGCCCTACGACAAGGGCTCGCTGCGCGACATCGAGCAGGCCATCCGGGACATGCCGAACCTCGGCGCGAACCCGACCAACGACGGCACGATCATCCGCGTGACTCTGCCGGAGCTCACCGCCGAGCGCCGCAAGGAGTTCGTCAAGATCGTCCGCACCAAGGCCGAGGACGCCAAGATCGCGGTGCGCAACATCCGCCGCAAGGGCAAGGACGACCTCGACGCGCTGAAGGGCGACATCGGCGACGACGAGCTCGCCCGCGGCGAGAAGGAGCTCGAGGCGCTCACGAAGCAGCACGTCGACGCGATCGACGAGGCGCTCAAGCGCAAGGAATCCGAACTGCTCGAGGTGTAGCGGTGCCCGAGATCCCCGAAGGACCCGAGGGCGGCGAGAAGAGACCGTCTCCGCACGTCCCGGGTGCCCGGGGATCCCGGATGGTCACCCGCGACGCGCTGCGTGCGCGCGCCCAGCAGGGCCGGGCCGACGTCGAGCGCCAGCTCGAGGCGACCCGCGCCCAGCTCGAGGCGACGAACGACCGTCTCACCGCGCGCTCGGGCCGGAACCTCGTGTCGGCGACCGCGATCGGACTCCTCGGCGGCGGCGCGATGGTCGTCAGCCTCCTCCTGGTCAAGGAGCTCTTCATGGTGCTCGCGGGGGTGGTGGTGCTGCTCGCGGCGCTGGAGCTCTCGAACGCCCTGCGCCACGCCGGTCGCGATATCCCGCGCATCCCGACCGGGATCGTGGCGGTCGTCGCCGTGCCGGCCGCCTACTACGGCGGCCTCGGCGCCGCGTGGGCCACGGTCCTCGGCGGATCCGTCCTCGTCGGCCTCTGGCGGCTGGGGGAGCAGCTCTTCCGGCGCACCGCCTCCAGTCGGAGGGACCTCGCCCTCGACATCGGCCTCGGCGCGTTCGTCCAGGGCTACACGACCTTCCTCGGTGCCTTCGCGATCCGTCTCGTCGCCGAGCCCGGCGGCCAGCTCTGGGCGTTCGCGTTCCTGGTGCTCGTGATCGTCGTCGACACCGGCGCCTACGTGAGCGGACTCACCTGGGGCAAGCACCCGATGGCACCGCGGATCAGCCCGAAGAAGACCTGGGAGGGGTTCGCCGGTGCGGCCGTCGCGGGGATCGTCGTCGGCGTCCTGCTCGCCCTGCTGATGCTCGGCCAGCCCTGGTGGGTCGGCGCGGTGTTCGGGGCCGTGGTGCTCCTCACCGCGACGCTCGGCGACCTCGCCGAGTCGCTGATCAAGCGCGACATCGGCATCAAGGACATGAGCTCCTGGCTGCCCGGCCACGGGGGAGTCCTCGACCGGCTGGACTCGATCCTGCCGTCGGCCGCAGCGGCCTACGTGCTGTACTTCCTCTTCGCCCACTGAGCGCACGCCTCACCGGGGCGTGCCGATTCCGCTCCCGGCGCGCGGCTTGGCATGATGTCGGGATGACCGCTCCCTTCCCCCGAGCCCGCGAGTCCCGTCCCGGCTACGACACGGCCGAGGTCGACTCCTTCCTCGCGTCGGCGCGCGAGGCCTACTCGCAGCTCTCCGGGGGACCGGCGGACCTCCGCGCCGCCGACCTGCGCCACACCGCGTTCACCCTGCGCAAGGGCGGCTACTCCGCGCCCCACGTCGATGCGGCGCTCGAGCGCCTCGAGGACGCCTTCGCCCTGCGGGAGCGCCAGTACGCGATCGCGGCCCGGGGCGAGGAGGCGTGGCTCGCGGACGCGCGGTCGACCGCCCAGGAGATCGTGAACCGGCTGGCCCGCGCTCCCCGCGAGCGGTTCACCCGGGCCGGTGCTCTCACGACGGGCTACAACATCCGCCAGGTCGACGCCTTCGCCGACCGGATCTCCGGGTACTTCCGCGACGGATCGGTGCTGACCGTGGACGACGTGCGGACCGTCTCCTTCGCCCCGCAGCGCGGCGGGTACGCCGAGGCGCAGGTCGACCTGCTGCTCGACACGGTCGTCGATGTGATGCTGGCGGTCCGCTGACCGGAGCCGGATCTGCTGGCCGATCAGGTCATCGTCCGTTATGCTTTCTTAATCGTGGCTCAGCATCCTCAGACCTCCGTCGCCCACACGCCCGCGAACCGCACCAGCGGTCGCCCGGCGGTCCCGCACCAGACCCCGGTGCGGCGCTCCTGGGCTCGGATCCCGGTGACGGTGCTGGCCTTCACGGCCTCGATCGCGTTCGCCATGGTGAACGTCGTCGATCCGTCCAGCGGCGCGGTCGCCTCCCCCTACTACCAGGCCCCGGCGCGCTTCAACGGCGACTCCGCGCAGCGGCTCGTCGTCGCGGACGCCGTCGAGCGGACCGTCCAGCGCGACTCGTTCGGCGCCGAGGCGAAGCCGACGCCCACTCCGACCCCGACGCCCACTCCGACCGAGACTCAGACCGCTTCCGCGACCGCCGACGAGGAGGAGTCGGGCTCCGCCGAGGCGGAGACCGCCGCTCCCGTCCAGCGCGCCGCCGCTCCGGATCCCGGATCCGCGAAGGCCATCGCGTACGACATGATCGTGCAGCGCGGCTGGGCCGACAGCGAGTACGACTGCCTCGTCCTCCTCTGGAACCGCGAGTCCGGCTGGAACGTCTACGCCGAGAACAAGTCCAGCGGTGCCTACGGCATCCCGCAGGCACTCCCCGGCAGCAAGATGGCGACGGCCGGCTCCGACTGGGCGACCAACGCGAGCACCCAGATCACCTGGGGCCTCGGCTACATCTCCGGGCGCTACGGCTCGCCCTGCGGCGCCTGGGCCCACTCCGAGTCGGTCGGCTGGTACTGATCGTTCTCCTCCGCTCGGCACCGCGTCCGGCGGGCTGAGGCTCTCGCTACCCTGGTGCCGTGGATTACGCGCTGCTCGGGGTCGTCGGGATCATCACGGTCGTCACCGTCGCGCGGTTCTCGAGCCGCCTTGGAATCGCCGCACCGCTGCTCCTGGTCGTCATCGGGATCGGCGCGTCCTACCTCCCCGGGGTCCCGGACATCGAGGTCGAGCCTGAGCTGATCCTCGCGGGCGTGCTGCCGCCGCTGCTGTACTCGGCCGCGATCCAGGTGCCCCTCACCGACTTCCGGCGGAACCTGCGCTCGATCTTCGGGCTCTCGGTCCTCCTGGTCGTCGTGACCGCCCTCGTGGTCGGCGGCTTCCTCTACCTCGTGTTCCCCGATCTGAGCCTGCCCGCGGCGATCGCTCTGGGCGCCGTCGTGAGCCCGACCGACGCGGTGGCCGCGACCTCGATCGGCAAGAAGCTCGGACTCCCGCCCCGCCTGGTGACGGTGCTCGAGGGCGAGAGCCTCGTGAACGACGCGTCGGCGCTGGTGCTGCTGCGCGCCGCGACGGCTGCGGCGGCCGTGGTCGGCGCCTCCGTCACGACCGACGCGATCGACGTGGGCGAGGTGGGGGTCCTCTTCGTCTACTCCGTCCTGATGGCGATCGTCCTCGGACTGGTGATGGGCGTGCTCACCGTCTTCGTGCGCTCGAAGCTGCGGGACCCGGTGCTCGACACCGCCGTGTCCTTCGCCGTGCCGTTCCTGGCCTACATCCCGGCCGAGGAGCTGGGCGCGTCCGGGGTGCTCGCCGTCGTGGTCACCGGGATCTACACGGGGCACAACAGCGCGCGCTTCCTCTCGCCGCAGTCGCGGATCAGCGAGCGGGTGAACTGGCGGACGGCGCAGTTCCTGCTCGAGAACGGCGTCTTCCTGCTCATGGGCGCCGAGATCAAGGCGATCGTCTCCGGGGTCGTGAACCCGGGCGAGTTCGGAGTGGGCACCGCGGTGCTGCTGGGTCTGGCCACCGTGGTCATCCTGATCGTGCTGCGGGCCCTCTTCGTGTGGCCGCTGCTCCTGTGGCTGCGCAGCTCCGGTCGGCGGGCGGAGCGGATCAACCGGCGGCTGGCGGTGGGCCTCATGCGACTGCGCAACAGCGCCACCAGCGACGAGCGCTTCCGGCGGCGGCAGGTGAGAGCGGAGCGGCTCTACCTCCGGCGCGAGACCGATCTGGCCGCGACCACGAGCGAGGCGTTCGGATGGCGCGGAGGAGTCGTCCTGTCCTGGTCCGGGATGCGCGGCGTGGTCACGCTCGCCGCGGCCCAGTCGCTGCCGGACGAGACTCCCTACCGCTCCCAGCTGATCCTCATCGCCTTCACTGTCGCCGTCGTGACGCTGCTCCTGCAGGGTGCGACGCTCCCCGCGCTGATCCGGCTCACCGGCATCCAGGGCACCGACGGCGAGGCCGACCGCCGCGAGCTCGCGACGCTGCTCGACGAGGTCGCGGCCACGGGCATCCAGGCCCTGCCCGAGGCGGTGGCGGAGCTGCCCGACGGCGAGGCGGGCGAGCGCGTTCTCGAGCGCGTGCGCCGCGACACTCTGACCCGCTCGCAGGTGGCGTGGGAGCAGGTCGGCCGCGCGGAGGACGCGCCGCTCGGCCCGCACGCGCAGTACCTGCGGCTGCGCCGAGCGGTCCTGCTCGCCGAGCGGGAGGCACTGCTGGACGCCCGGGGGCGCGGGGTCTACTCCTCGCGGACGCTGCGGCGGGCGCAGCTGATGCTCGACGCCGAGGAGACCCGGCTCGAGATGGACGACAGCTCCCACTGACGGGAGGGGCACGGCGGCGGCCTCCTAGACTGGGGGGATGCCGCGCAGCAACAGACCCCGGGGCGGCCGCCGTGACGACGACGACGAGCAGCGCGACCTCTCGCAGATGCTCGCCGGCTTCCGGCGCACCGAGTTTCACGCCGGCCGGGAGTGGAACGTCCAGCCCGTCTCCGCAGCGCGGGCCGTGAAGAACTACCTCTGCCCGGGCTGCGGGCTCACCATCGACATCGGCCAGCCGCACCTGGTCACCTGGCGGGCCGACGGCGCGCTCGGCGACGCGGCCGACCTGGCCGGCCGCCGCCACTGGCACACGCACTGCTGGAGAATCCGAGGAGCACGAGCACGATGACCCACGAGATCCGCGGAGGCGTCGTCCTCCCCGCCCGCCGCGAGGACATCGAGCTGCACACGGCCGACGGGCTGACCCTTGTCGGGGAGCTCGCGCTGCCCCTGGAGCGCGAGCCGGTCGCGACCCTGGTCACCCTGCATCCGCTGCCCACCCACGGCGGCTTCATGGACTCGCACATCCTGCGGAAGGCCGCCGCCCGCCTGCCCGCGCTCGCCGACCTGGCGGTCCTCCGCTTCAACACCCGCGGCACCACGTCGCCGCGCGGCACGAGCGAGGGCGCGTTCGGACACGGCACCGAGGAGCGCGCCGACGTCGCCGCAGCCCTGGCGCTCGTCGCGGAGCGCGGACTGCCGCACCCCTGGCTGGTCGGCTGGTCCTTCGGCACCGAGCTCGCGCTGAAGTGGGGGAGGGAGCACCCCGTCGAGGGAGCGATCCTGCTCTCGCCGCCGCTGCACCGCACGAGCGCGGAGGAGGTCGCCGCCTGGGGCGAGGACGGCCGCCCGCTCGTGGCGGTCGTCCCGGAGTTCGACGACTACCTGCGGCCGGAGGCGGCCGCCGAGCGCTTCGCGAGCGTGCCGCAGCTGGACCTTGTCGCCGTGGAGGGCGGGAAGCACCTCTGGGTCGGCGAGGCGCAGACCCGGCGCGTCCTCGACGAGATCGTGCGGGTGGTCGCGCCCGCCTCGTCCCCGCTGCCGACGGAGTGGACGGGCGAGCTCGGCTGAGCCCGCCCGTGCGGCGACCGCCTAGCGGCCGGACGAGCCGCCGTCGGAGCCGCTGCCGTCGGAGTCGTCGCCGTCGCTGTCGTCCGCGAGTCCGTCGATGTGCCCGATGAGCCCGCGCAGTCCGGACACGTAGCCGGCGATCGCGTCGCGCTCGGTGCGGATCTCGTCGAGGCGCCGCTCGGCGGTGTCCATCAGCTCGCGGCTGCGGCGCTCCGCGTCCGCGACGAGCTTCTGCGCCTGGTCGCGCGCGTCGTCGAGGAGGGCGTCGGAGTCGTCCTGGGCCTTCCGGCGCAGTCGCGTCGTGTCGTCGAGGGCGTCGCTGCGGAGGGCGTCCGCCTCGAGGCGCTTGTCGTTCGCGCGTCGGATGGCGTCGGCGAGCTGCAGGTTCGACTCGTCGAGGTAGCGCTGGGTCTGCGCGACGGCCTCCTGGTGGCGGAGCAGGTCGTCGCGGTCGGCCTCCTCGCGGCGCGCGGCGAGCTCGACCACCAGGTCGATCCGGGCCTGCTCGACCTCGCGCGAGAGCGCAGCGGCCTCGTCGGCGGACGCGGCACGCAGGCCCGCCAGCTCGGCGTCGAGCACGGCGACGGCCTCGGCGCGCTCCTGGGTGAGCCGGGTGCGCTGGTCGGCGATCTCGCGGGCGCCCTCGGCGCGGACTGCGGCGACCTCGGCGTCGAGCGCGGCGCGGGTCGAGAGCACCTCGGCCTCGACCGCCGCGCGAGCCTGGGCGACCTCGGCCTCGACGGCCGCCCGGAGCCGGTCGACCTCGGAGGCGACCTCGGCCCGCAGGAGCTCGTTGGCCTGGGCGAGGCGAGCGGCCTCGGCGCGGGCGACCTCGATCTCGCGGGCGGCGACGGCGCGCATCTCCGCAGCCTCGCGCTCGGCCTCGGAGCGGATCGCGGCGGCCTCGCGCTTCGCGGTGGCGCGGGTCTCGGCGGCCTCGGTCGCCACGGTGCCGCGGATCGCGGCGGCCTCGCGGACGGCGTCCTGGGTCATCACGTCACGGTCGTCGGCGGCCTTGCCGAGCGTCGCCGCGGCCTGCGCCTCGGACTCGTCGCGGGTCCGGTCCGCACGGCGGCGCGCCTCGGTCACCAGGCGCTCGGCCTCGTCGCGCGCCTCCTGGAGGATGCGGTCGCCGTCGTCGCGGGTGGAGCGGCGGAGGGCGGAGGCGTCGTTCTCGGCCTGGGCGATGATCCGCTCGGACTGCTCCTCGGCCACGCGCAGGGTGTGCTCGAGCTTGGCGCCCAGGCCGGCGTAGGTGGGAGTGCCGACCTGCTGCAGCTCCTTCTCGAGGCCCTCGATCCGGGAGGACAGGCGCTTCACCTCGCGGCCGCTCTCGGCCGCCTGGGTGTTCGAGTGGATGAGCTCGCGGCGCAGGCCCTGGACGGCCTTGTCGACCTCGTCCCGGTCGTAGCCACGGAACACCTGGGTGAATTCGGCCTCGTCGTTCGCCACGTCGTCTCCTTCAGAGCAGGACCGCGGTGGGGCTCGCGGCACTCGGAAAGTGTATTCAGCGCGGAGGCCGCGGCCGGGGCGACACCCGCACCGCGCGCCGCCCGGGCCGCACTCTCGGCTTCTCCCGGGCATCGGAGCGAGGGCATCGGCTATCGTGGACTGTCTTTGTCTGTTGCCGTCGCGCCCCGGTCCGGCTGCGTACCCCGAGCCGGCCCCGGCCGTCACCCCGATCCGGCAACGCAGGAGGAGTTCTTTCGTGCGGTTCGTCTTCGCCATCATCGCCACCGTCATCGCTGCCGCGATGATCGTGCTCGGCATCGGTCAGCGGACGGTCTGGGCTCCTCCGGAGTCCCTCACCGCCGAGACCGCGCTCGACTCCTCCGCTCCCTACGCGGTCATCGACGGCAGCACCCTGGGCGCCAACCCGGGACGCCAGACGATCACGGTCGAGGGCAGCGGCGACGTCGTCGTCGCCTACGCCCGGACCTCCGACGTGCTGGGCTGGGTGGGCGGCTCGAGCTACGACGCCATCGGCTACGAGCGCGCCGACGACACCCTCACCTCCGCGGAGGAGACGGGCGAGCGCGTCCAGCTCTCCTCCGACGTCGAGACCGCCGACGTGGCGGTCGTCGATCCGCGCGGCTCCGACCTCTGGCTCGAGGAGTTCGAGGGGAGCGGCAGCGTGACCCTGGCGCTCGACGTGCCGGAGGACGTCTCCATCCTCATCGCGAGCGACGGCACCGCGCCGGCAGCCGACTCCGTGCGCGTCAGCTGGCCCGTGGACACCGCGACGCCCCTCGCCGGCCCGCTGCTGCTCGGAGGAGCCGTGTTCCTCCTCCTCGGCCTCGTCCTCTACATCTGGGCCTTCGTCCACCTGCGCCGCCAGCACGGCCCGCGCCGGAAGGGACCGCAGGGTCGGATCCCCCGCGGTGCCCGCCGCCCCCGGCCGCGTGCCGGGATCCAGGCCTCCACGGCGTCGCCGGCGCCCTCGCGCCGCCGGGCCGCCCTGGTGCTGCCCGTCGTCCTCGGGACGACCGTCCTGCTCTCCGGCTGCAGCTCCGACTACTGGCCTGATCTCGCCGCGGGCGCGAGCGAGGCGCCGACCGCGTCCGCCACGGCGACCGCGGGGGCAGAGCCGGTCTCGGCCGAGCCGACCCCCGTGGTCACCACGCAGCAGGCGGAGGCCGTCGTCGCCGAGGTCGCCGATGTCGCGTCGCGCGCCGACGCCGCCCGGGACGCCGGGATCCTGGCCGAGCGCTTCCAGGGCGAGGCGCTCACCGAGCGCACCACCAACTACGACGTCGTCGCCAAGGGCGGGACCATCGACCCCCCGCAGACGATCCCGGCCTCCCCGGTGAGCCTGGTGCTCCCGCAGGACACGGAGTCGTGGCCGCGCCTGGTCACCGCCGTCGTGCAGAACTCGACGGACACCACCCAGGCCCCGATCGCGCTGATGATGAGCCAGGCGAGCCCGCGCGTCGACTACAAGGTCGACTACGCCATCTCGCTCGAGGCCAACGCGCGCATCCCCGACGTCGCGCCCGTCACCGTCGGCACGTCGATCGTGGCGCCCGACTCGCGCCTGATGAAGCTCGCCCCGCAGACCGTCGGCTCCGCGTACGCGGACGTGCTCGCCAACGGCGACTCGAGCCAGTACGCCGAGCTCTTCGCGGCCGACGGCGACACCCTCCGGGGGCAGGTCGGCGTCGACAAGAAGAACGCCGACCGCGAGGCGCTGCCGGACACCGCCTCGATCGAGTTCTCGAACGCCGCCGGCACGTCGCCGACGATCGCGCTCGCGACGAACGACTCGGGGGCCCTCGTCGCCGCGAGCATCGCCGAGACGTCGACCGTCCGCCCCACTGCCGAGGGCTCGACCGTCTCGACCTCCGGCGCCTCGCAGACCCTGCTGGGCACGGACAAGTCGACGACCGGCATCGAGACCACCTACGGATACCAACTGCTGTTCTACGTACCGCCCGTCGGATCGGAGGAGAAGATCGTGATGCTCGGATGGAGCCAGGGACTCGTCTCGGTGGTGCAGCTGCCGTGAGCACCGTCCCGCCCCTGCCCGGAAACCTCCGCGGCGCCGTCGACCTCTCGTCGCTGGTGAACCGCCGCACCCCGCCCGCCGCCTCCGCCGGCGCCCCGGCCGCGCCCGCCGCTCCCGGAGGCGCGCCCGGCGCGAATCCGCTGCTGCTGACCGCCGGCGACGCCGAGTTCGACCAGGTGGTCCAGCTCTCGTCGCGCGTGCCGGTGATCGTCGACCTGCGCGGCTCCTGGTCGGACCAGAGCCAGAGCATGACCGCGCTGCTCGAGAAGGTCGTCGTCTCGTACGCCGGCGCGTTCGTGCTCGTCGGGGTCGATGTGGAGTCGAGCCCGCAGCTGGCGCAGGCGTTCCAGGTGCAGTCCGTGCCGACGGTCGCCGCGATCATCGGCGGCCGCCCGGTGCCCCTGTTCAGCGGCCTCGTCGCCGAGGAGCAGCTGCGCGACCTGCTCGAGCAGGTCCTCCAGCTCGCCGCTCAGAACGGTGTGACGGGCACGGTGCCGGTGGAGGGAGCCGCTCCCGCCGAGGGCGGCGAGCCCGAGCCCGAGCCGCTGCCGCCGCACCACCAGGAGGCCTACGACGCGATCGACCGGGGCGACTACGCCGCGGCGATCACCGAGTACGAGACCGCCATCGCGCAGAACCCGCGCGACGACCTCGCGGTCGCCGGTCTCGCTCAGGTACGGCTGCTGGCCCGCCTCCAGGGCCGCACGCTCGACGACATCCGCTCGACCGCCGCAGCCGAGCCGTCGAACCTCGACGCGCAGCTCGCCGTCGCCGACCTGGACGTCTCGGGCGGCCACGTCGAGGACGCGTTCGACCGGCTGCTCTCGATGTTCCCGCGCCTCGACGCCGAGGGGAAGGCCGCCGTCCGGGCTCGTCTCCTGGAGCTCTTCGAGATCGTCGGTCAGACCGACCCGCGCGTCAACAAGGCTCGGGCCCGGCTCACCGGCCTGCTCTACTGACGCCGGCCGGAACGCCGAGAGGCCGCCCGCTCGCGACGATCGTCGCGGCGGGCGGCCTCTTCCGTGCGGGGACCGATCAGTCGGCGGGGCGCAGGTAGAGCACGGCCAGCGGGGGCAGGACCAGCTCGGCGGAAGCCGGGCGGCCGGCCCACGGCTCCTCGCGAGCCTCGACCGCTCCGAAGTTCCCGACTCCGCTGCCGCCGTAGATCTCGGCGTCCGTGTTGACGAGCTCCTCCCAGCGGCCGGCCGTGGGCAGGCTCACGCGGTAGCCGTGCACGGGCGAGCCCGAGAAGTTGGCGATGACGGCGATCGGGCGACCCTCGCTGTCCTTGCGCAGGAACGAGACGACGTTGGCCGCCGCCGCGCCGCCGTCGATCCACTCGAAGCCCGACTGCTCGTGGTCGAGCTCCCAGAGCGACGGCGAGTCGCGGTACACGCGGTTCAGCTGACCGACAAGGCTCCAGAGACCGCGGTGGCTCGGCTGATCGAGGATCCACCAGTCCAGACCCCGCTCCTCGCTCCACTCGGAGTACTGGCCGAACTCCTGGCCCATGAAGAGCAGCTGCTTGCCGGGGTGGGCCCACATGAAGGCGAGGTAGGCGCGCACGTTCGCGAGCTGCTGCCAGTGGTCGCCCGGCATCTTCTGGATCAGCGAGCCCTTGCCGTGCACGACCTCGTCGTGGCTGATCGGCAGGACGAACTTCTCGCTGAAGGCGTAGACGAACGAGAAGGTGATCTCGCCCAGGTGGTACTGGCGCCACAGCGGATCGTTCGCCATGTAGTCGAGCGAGTCGTGCATCCAGCCCATGTTCCACTTGAGCCCGAAGCCGAGGCCGCCGGAGCTGGTGGGCTGGGTGACGCCGGGCCAGCTCGTCGACTCCTCGGCGATCATCATGATGCCGGGGTGCAGCTTGTAGGCCGTGGCGTTGACCTCCTGGAGGAAGCTGATCGCCTCGAGGTGCTCGCGTCCGCCGTACTGGTTCGGCAGCCACTCGCCCTCCTTGCGGGAGTAGTCGAGGTAGAGCATCGAGGCGACGGCGTCCACCCGCAGGGCGTCGACGTGGAACTCCTCGAGCCAGAACAGGGCGTTCGCGACGAGGAAGTTGCGCACCTGGGTGTGCCCGAAGTCGAAGACGTAGGTGCCCCAGTCCATCTGCTCGCCGCGGCGCCAGTCCGGGTGCTCGTAGAGCGGCTCGCCGTCGAAGCGGGCGAGGGCGAAGTCGTCCTTGGGGAAGTGCCCGGGCACCCAGTCGACGATGACGCCGATGCCGGCCTGGTGCAGACGGTCGATCAGGTACTTGAGGTCGTCGGCAGTGCCGAAGCGGCTGGAGGCGGCGTAGTAGCCGGTGACCTGGTAGCCCCAGGAGCCGCCGAACGGGTGCTCGGCGAGCGGCATGAACTCCACGTGCGTGAAGCCGAGCTCGGTGACGTACTCGATCAGCGGGTCCGCGAGGTCGCGGTAGCCCAGTCCCGGACGCCAGGAGCCGAGGTGCATCTCGTAGACGCTGAGCGGCTGCGTGTGCGGATCGACCGAGGCTCGCTTCTCCATCCAGCCGGAGTCGCCCCACTGGTGGTGCGAGACGGGGACCTTCGACGCCGTCGCGGGCGGCACCTCCGTTGCGCGGGCCATCGGGTCGGCCTTGCGGACCCAGTGGCCGTCGCGCGAGAGCAGGTCGAACTTGTAGGAGGCTCCGGGCTCGACGCCCGGGACGAAGATCTCCCAGACCCCGGTCGTCCCGAGGTTGCGGAGGGAGTGGCTCTCGCCGTTCCAGTCGTTGAAGTCGCCGACGACCCGAGCGGCCTGGGCGTGCGGGGCCCAGACGACGAAGCTCGTGCCCCAGACCCCCTCGTGCTCGCGGTGGCGGGCACCGAGCGCCTCCCAGAGGCGCTCGTGGCGGCCCTCGCCGATGAGGTAGAGGTCGAAGTCGCCGACCGTCTTCGAGAAGCGGTAGGGGTCCTCCGCGGTCCATTCGCCGCCGCCGCCGTAGCGGGCCTCGACGGTGTACGCCTGCGGACCGAGGACGTGGAAGCCCTGCCAGATCCCGTCGCTGAGGTGGCTGAGCTCGACGCGGGCGCCGGTGGCGAGCACCACGGCGACCTTCTCGGCGAGCGGGCGGCGCACGCGGACGACCGTCACCGGGTCGGAGACGCCGGGGGCCGAGACGAGGTGCTGGCCCAGGACGTCGTGGGGGAGCGCGTTGCTGCCGGTGGCGAGCTGCTGCAGCACCCACTCCGGGATGTCGGGCAGCGCGATCGCCGCGGTGCCGTCGACGGGGCCCGAAGCGGATGCGGGGTCCGCGGTCGTCTCGGCGGGGCCGGCGGTCGTCTCGAAGGGCGCGGCGCTGTCGGCTGCGACCGAATCGGCGGCGTCCGTGTCGTCGGGCAGGTCGCCCTCGGCCCCGCTGCCGACCGGAGCGGACTCCGCGTCGTCGGCGTCGGGCTCGACGGTCACGGCGTCGTCGGCCGCGACCGGCTGAGGCGCCTCCGGGACCGTCTCGACCGCGTAGCTGCGCGCGTTCTCGCCCTGCGCTCCGGGGTGCTGTCGAGCGTCGGGCGCCGCGTCGGCGACGTGCGCGCCGTGGCCGGAGGTGGTCGCCGAGCTGGTGCCGGTCGTCTGGACCGTCTCGGCGTGCGCGCCGAGGCCCGCCTCCTCGGCCGGGCTCGTGCCCTCGGGGGTGGTTCCGCTCATCGCTCGTCCGCCTTCACGCTCAGGATGTGCACGGGCTCGACGAACGAGTCGAGCCGCACGTAGTCGTCGCTGCCCCAGGTCCAGACGGCGCCGGTGATCAGGTCTTCGACCTCGAAGGTCGCGCTCCAGTCGAGCCCGATCGCGGGCAGGTCGAGGTGGACCGTGGTCTCGCGTGCCGAGTGCGGGTCGGTGTTGACGACGACGATGATCGTGTCGTCGGTCCCGGTGCCCGTGAACGCGGCCTGCAGGTGCTTGGAGTAGACGAGGATCGCGTCGTCGTCGCTGCCGTGCACGTGCAGGTTCCGCAGCTGCCCGAGCGCGGGGTGCGAGCGCCGGATCTCGTTGAGGCGCGTGATGTACGGCGCCAGCGAGCGGCCCGACTCCTCGGCGCCGGCCCAGTCGCGCGTCTTGTACTCGTACTTCTCGTTGTCGATGTTCTCCTCGGCGCCCGGGCGAGCGACGTTCTCGACCAGTTCGTAGCCGGCGTAGACCCCCCACAGCGGCGACGCGGTCGCGGCCAGGGCCGCCCGCACCTTGTACGCCGAGCGGCCGCCGTACTGGAGGTACTCGGTGAGGATGTCCGGAGTGTTCACGAAGAGGTTCGGCCGCATGTAGTCGGCCGTCTCGTGGGAGATGCTCGTGAAGAACTCGCCGAGCTCCTCCTTGGTGTTGCGCCAGGTGAAGTACGAGTACGACTGCTGGAAGCCGACCTTGCCGAGTGCGCGCATGATCGCGGGGCGGGTGAACGCCTCCGCGAGGAAGACGACCTCGGGGTGCTCGGCGTTGACCTCGTGGATGATCCACTCCCAGAAGTCGAGCGGCTTCGTGTGGGGGTTGTCGACGCGGAAGATGCGCACGCCCAGGTCGATCCAGTGCCGCAGGACCCGCAGCGACTCCTGACGGATGCCCTCGGGGTCGTTGTCGAAGTTGATCGGGTAGATGTCCTGGTACTTCTTCGGCGGGTTCTCGGCGTAGGCGATCGAGCCGTCGGGGAGCGTCGTGAACCACTCGGGGTGGCTGGTGACCCAGGGGTGGTCGGGCGAGGCCTGCAGGGCGAAGTCGAGGGCGAGCTCGAGCCCCGCGGCCTCGACCGCGGCGTGGAAGGCGCGGAAGTCGTCCTCGGTACCCAGGTCCGGGTGGATCGCGTCGTGCCCGCCCTCGGCCGAGCCGATCGCCCACGGCGAGCCGGGATCGTTCTCGCCGGCGTCGAGGGTGTTGTTCGGGCCCTTGCGGAAGGAGCGGCCGATGGGGTGGATCGGCGGCAGGTAGAGCACGTCGAAGCCCATCGCCGCCACGGCGGGGAGGCGGTCGATCGCGGTGCGGAAGGATCCGCTGGTCACGGTCCCGTCCTCGTGGCGCACGGCGCCCTCGGAGCGGGGGAAGAACTCGTACCAGGCGCCGACGCCGGCGCGGGTACGCTCGACGTGGACGGTGCGCGGCTCCGAGACGCTCGTGAGGCTTATCACCGGGCGGGCGTCGAGCGCGCCGTGGACGGCGGGACCGGTCGCCGCGGCGAGGCGCTCCTCGGCGCTCAGCGTGGTGTCGCCGACGCGGGCGGCGGTGTCGGAGAGCAGGCTGCGCTCGCCCTCGGGCCGCGCGGAGTCGTCGGCGCCGCTGCGCAGCAGGCCCTCGCCGATGGCGAAGGTGACGTCGATGTCCAGGCCGGCCGGGATCTTGACCTCGGCCGTGTGGAGCCAGGTCGCCCAGTCGTCGGCGTAGGCGCGGATGCGGTAGCTCCAGTCGCCCTCCTCGTCGAGGGCCACGAGACGGCCGTAGCGGTCGGTGCCGGTCGCGAGGAGCGACATGCGGTGCTCCGACTCGGCCCCGGACGGCGAGCTCAGCAGGAGGTCGACGCCGATGAGGTCGTGCCCCTCGCGGAAGGCCGTGGCGGCGAAGGGGACGACCTCGCCGACGAACGCCTTCGCGGGCCAGCGGTCGTCCTCGAGCCGGGGCTGCGGGTCGATGATCGGCAGGCGCTCGGCGCGGACGCGGTAGCCGCTCCCGGTCGTCGCGGGCGCCGGCGACGCGTCGGGTGCGTCCGCGGTCACCGGGGCGCCCGGAGCACTGTCGGCCGCGGGGGGAGCAGGAGTCGCCTCGGGGGCGGCGGCGGGCGCCGGAGCGGCCGTCTCGGGAGGCGCCGACGCCTCCTGGGGTGCGCGTCCGCGACCCGCTCGCCGTGCGTCTTTGCCGTTCTGAGCCTTGCCGAAAGGTATCTGAGCCACGTCACGACAGTAGCGACCGGCGGCGGCTCGCACACGACGGTTGCGCCCGCACTCGGGCCTGTGCAAACGGACCCGGGGAGCGCGTGCCGGAGCGTCGGGGCGGGTCCGCGTCCGGCCGATCCGCGGCGGCCGAGGGGTCCGCTAGGGTGACCGAGCGCGACCGCCCCGGTGCTCCGCGACCGGGCGCTCCGGGGTCCGCAGAGAGTCGAGGGGTGCCGTGAAGGCGATCCGCCGCTTCATCGTCCGCTCCGTCCTCCCGCCCGAGCTCTCGGCTCTGGGCGATCTGGCGGGCAATCTGCGCTGGGCCTGGCACGAGCCCGCCCGGCGCTTGTTCGAGCGGGTCGATCCGGAGCTGTGGCGGCGCGGGGGAGCGGACCCCACCGCCCTGCTCGGAGCGGTGAGCCCCGAGCGCCTCGCTGAGCTGGCGGGGGACCAGGGCTTCGTCGACGAGGCGTGGCGCCTCCGCGACGAGCTGGAGCGCTACCGCACCGAGCCGCGGTGGTACCAGTCGCTGCCGGAGTCCGCCCCGCGCTCGATCGCCTACTTCTCGCCGGAGTTCGGGATCGCGGCGGCGCTGCCCCAGTACTCCGGCGGACTCGGCATCCTCGCCGGCGACCACCTGAAGGCCTCCTCGGACCTGGGCGTGCCTCTCACCGGCGTGGGCCTCTTCTACCGGTCGGGCTACTTCTCGCAGAAGCTCTCGGCCGACGGCTGGCAGCTCGAGTCCTACCCCTCGCTCGATCCCGACGGGCTGCCGCTGCGCGTCGTCCGTCTCGCCGACGGCTCGCCCGCCCGCATCGTGCTGGCGCTCCCCGAGGGACGCGCGCTCTACGCCCGGGTCTGGCGCGCGGAGGTCGGCCGGGTGACTCTCCTCCTGCTCGACACCGACATCCCCGAGAACGAGGACTCGCTCCGCTCCGTCACCGACCGCCTCTACGGTGGCGGGGGCGAGCACCGCCTGCTGCAGGAGCTGCTGCTGGGCATCGGTGGGGTCCGCGCGCTCGAGCTCTGGGCCGAGGTCTCGGGCGGCGTCCTCCCGGAGGTGTTCCACACCAACGAGGGGCACGCCGGCTTCCAGGGGCTCGAGCGCATCTCCGGCCTGATCGGCGCGGGCCTGGACTTCGACCAGGCTCTCCAGGTGGTGCGGGCGAGCACGGTCTTCACCACGCACACTCCGGTGCCGGCGGGCATCGACCGCTTCGACCGCGGGATGATCGAGGAGTACTTCTCCACGGAGCTGCTCCCGGGCGTGCAGGTCGAGGACGTGCTCGCGCTGGGCGCCGAGCCGGGGGACTCCGGGACGGCGTTCAACATGGCGTACATGGGCCTGCGGCTCGCGCAGCGCTCCAACGGCGTCTCGACGCTGCACGGCGAGGTCAGCCGCTCGATGTTCTCGAGCCTCTGGCCCGGCTTCGAGACGGCGGAGGTGCCGATCGGCTCGGTGACGAACGGCGTCCACGCGGCCACCTGGACCGATCCGATCCTCCGGCGGCTCGCGGAGGAGCGGCTCGGCACCGACGACACGACGCGGGCCGACTGGGCCTCGGGCGCGCTCGGCGACACCGAGCTGTGGGCCGCGCGCCGGGCGATGCGGGAGCAGCTGGTGCGGGACGCCCGTCGCCGGGCCGCCCGCTCCTGGCGCGAGCAGAACCCGGGCGGCCTCCCGCCGGCCTGGCTGGACGAGCTGCTGGACCCGGACGTGCTCACCATCGGCTTCGCGCGGCGGGTGCCGACCTACAAGCGGCTGACCCTGATGCTCCACGACCCCGAGCGTCTGCGTGCGCTGCTCACCCACCCGCAGCACCCGATCCAGATCGTCATCGCGGGCAAGTCGCACCCGGCCGACGAGGAGGGGAAGCGCCTGATCCAGCGGCTCGTCCGCTTCGCGCAGGAGCCGGACGTGCGCCGCCGGATCGTCTTCCTGCCGGACTACGACATCGCGATGGCGCAGCTGCTCTACCCGGGCACCGACGTCTGGCTCAACAATCCGCTGCGCCCGCTCGAGGCGTGCGGCACCTCCGGGATGAAGGCGGCGCTCAACGGCTCGCTCAACCTCTCGATCCTCGACGGCTGGTGGAACGAGTACTTCGACGGCGAGAACGGCTGGGCGATCCCCTCCTCCGACCGCGCGCTCGACCCGGAGGCCCGCGACACGCTCGAGGCCGAGGCGCTCTACGAGCTGCTCGAGACCGAGGTCGTGCCGCGCTACTACGAGCGCGATCACGACGGAGTGCCCCGTCGGTGGGTGCGGTCGATCCGGCACACCCTCGCGACCCTCTCGCCCGAGCTCTCCGCCGAGCGGATGGTGCGCCAGTACGTCGAGGCGCTCTACTCGCCGGCCGCCGAGGCCGGGCGCGCCGTCGCCGCCGACCACTTCGAGCCGGCCAAGGCGCTGGCGACCTGGAAGCGGAGGGTCCGCGCCGGCTGGCCCGGGGTCGCGGTCGCGTCCGTCGAGTCCGGCGGGATCGACGCGGTGCCCCAGCGCGGGGACCGGCTCGCCGTGCGCGCGGGCGTGCGCCTGGGCGAGCTCTCGCCGGCGGACGTCTCGGTCGAGGTCGTGTACGGGACGACGGCCGCTGACGGCTCGCTCACCGAGGTCCGCCACCACGAGCTCGAGGTGGTCGAGGAGTCGGGTGCCGTAGTGCCGGCCGACGCGGTCGGGCGCGTGCCCTACGCCGGAGTGGTCACCCTCGACCGCAGCGGCTCCTTCGGCTACACCGTCCGCGTCGTGCCGCGGCACCCCCTCCTGGCCCGCTCCGCCGAGCTGGGCCTGGCCGCCGCCGCCGGCTGACCCCGCCCGGTCCCTCTCCGCGAGATGCCGCTCCGGTGCGCCTTCCTCGGCGTCTCGCGGACCGGGGCGGGGTCTCGCGGGAGGAGGACGGCGGGGGAGCAGGGGTCAGCGCGCGATGTCGGCGAGGAGGGCGGCCGTCGCGGCGACGAGGTCGGCGGGGGCGAGCTCGATGTCGAAGCCCCGGCGCCCGCCCGAGACGAGCACCGTGTCGTGGAGCTCGACGGTCTCGTCGATGACAGTGCGGTGCAGCGTCCTCTGCCCGAGCGGCGAGATGCCGCCGAGGACGTAGCCGGTCCGGCGCTGGGCCAGCGCGGGGTCGGCCATCGCCGCCCGCCTGCCTCCGACCGCGGCCGCGAGCTCCTTCAGCCCGAGCGAGCCGGTGACGGGCACGACGCCCACCACGAGCTCGCCGTCCACGTCGACCATCAGGGTCTTGAACACGCGCTCCGGCTCGACGCCGAGCGCCTCGGCCGCCTCGAGCCCGTAGCGCGTCGTGGCCGGGTCGTGCCGGTACTGGCGGGGAGTGAAGGGGACGCCCGCCGCCGTCAGCGCGACGGTCGCCGGGGTCCCCGGCCCGCTCCGCGCCATCAGGCGGCCTGCTCGGCCGCCGGCCCGTGCGCGGCGAAGAGCTGCATCGAGGTGCCGGCCACGCGGATGACCTGCCCCGGCTCGAACGACTCGCCGTGCTCCAGCGGCTCCGGCTCCTCGCTGTTCCACAGGCGCGTGTAGCCGGTGACCCCCTCGCCCTCGGCGAGCACGACCGTGGTGTCCTGCTCGACGCCGTGCACCACCAGCAGGACACGGTCCGGCTCGCCCTCGACCGGCGTCGAGGCCGCGAGGTACTGCAGCGTCCGGTTGGCGGCGGAGGTCCAGTCGTGCTCGCTCATCCCGCGCCCGTGGGCGTCGAACCACGTCATGGTCGTGGCGCCCGGCTCGCTCGCGTCGCCGCTGCCGTAGCGGGAGGGACGCAGCGCCGGGTGCTCACGCCGCAGGCGCAGCAGGGTGCGCGTGTGCGCGCGGAGCGCGAGCTGCCAGTCGGCCAGACCCTCCCAGCGCACCCAGGTCAGGTCCGAGTCCTGGCAGTAGGCGTTGTTGTTGCCGCGCTGGCTGCGACCGGTCTCGTCGCCCGCCGTGATCATCGGCACGCCGGCCGACAGCAGCAGGGTGCCGAGGAGGTTCCGCATCGCCTTGCGCCGCGCCAGCGTGATCCGCTCGTCGGTGGTGGGGCCCTCGAAGCCGTGGTTGAAGGAGCGGTTGGTGTCGGCTCCGTCGCGGTTCGACTCGCCGTTGCCGATGTTGTGCTTGACGTTGTACGAGACCAGGTCCGCCAGCGTGAAGCCGTCGTGCGCGGTGACGAAGTTGACCGACGCGAGGGGGCCCCGCTCCGCCGAGAAGGTGTTGGAGGAGCCCGAGAGCCGGGTCGCGAAGCCGCCGATGCCGACGGGGGCCGTGCCGGCGCGGCGGGCGTAGTCGATGTCCGAGAGCCAGAAGTTGCGGGCGCGGTCGCGGTAGCGGTCGTTCCACTCCGACCACCCGGCCGGGAAGTTCCCCGTCTGCCAGCCGCCCATTCCCACGTCCCAGGGCTCGGCGATCATCTTCACGCCGGCCAGCGCCGGATCCTCGACCGCGGCCCGCAGCAGCGGGTGGTCGCTCCGGAAGTGCGCGATCTCGTCGCGGCCGAGGGTCGCGGCCAGGTCGAGCCGGAAGCCGTCGATCCCGACCTCGCCCGACCAGTAGCGCATCGAGTCCAGCGCGAGGCGCTGCGCCGCGGGCCGGCCGAAGTCGATCGTGTTCCCGCAGCCGGTGACGTCCACGTAGTGGCCCTCGGGCGTCTGGCGGTACCAGCCGGCGTCGTCGATCCCGCGCAGGCTCGACATCGGCCCGCCCGGCCCCTCCTCGGCGGTGTGGTTGTAGACCACGTCCAGAATCACCTCGAGGCCGGCCTCGTGCAGGAGCTTCACCATCCCCTTGAACTCGCGGAGCACCGCGGACGGTCCGCCGCGCTGCGCGGTGGAGGAGGCGTACGCGGCGTGCGGGGCGAAGAAGTTCAGCGTGTTGTAGCCCCAGTAGTTGGTCAGCCCCTGCCGCAGCAGGCGCTGCTCCGACACGAACGCGTGCACGGGCAGCAGCTCGACCGCCGTCACGCCCAGCTCGAGCAGCGCCGAGACCGTCGACTCGTGCGCCAGGCCGGCGTAGGTGCCGCGCAGCTCGACGGGGAGCGCCGGGTTCAGCCGGGTCAGCCCCTTCACGTGCGCCTCGTAGATCACGGTGCGGTCCATCGGGGTGCCGGGCCGGGAGGAGGAGCCCCAGTCGAACGCGTCGTCCACGACGACGGAGCGCCACTCGTTCTCCGCCACCCGGTGCAGGCCGCGGGAGTACGGCTCCAGCAGGGCCCGGCGGGGGTCGAAGCGGTGTCGGGGGCCCGTCGGCCCGTCGACGCGCAGGGCGTAGCGGCGGCCGGGGGCCAGCAGATCGGAGCGCGCGGACCAGACCGCGGCGTCGTCGCGCGCCAGCGGGACCGTGCGGGTCACCCAGGTCGGATCCTTCTCGTCGTACAGCAGCAGATCGACGGCGCTCGCGCTCTCGGACCAGACCCGAAGCTCACCGCCCTGATCGTCCACGGTCACGCCGAGCCGGGCCAGGGGATCGTGAGAGGTCATGCGACTTACAGTAGTGACGGGCACCGGCTCCCTCCGTGCCCCCGACGCGGGACGAAGGGCTGCTGTGATCTACCTCGACCACGCCGCGACCACCCCGCTGCGCGCCTCGGCGCTCGCCGCGTTCGCGGAGGCGTCCGCCCACGGCGGCAATCCCTCCTCCGTCCACGGCTCCGGCCAGGAGGCGCGCCGTCGGCTGGAGGACGCCCGGTCGGCGCTCGCCGGGGTGCTCGACTGCGAGCCGATCGAGGTGATCCTCACCGCCGGCGGCACCGAGGCGGTCAACCTCGGGATCAAGGGCCTCTACTGGCAGCGCCGGAGCGAGGACCCGGCCCGCGTCCGAGTCCTGGTCGCCGAGGGGGAGCACCACGCGACGCTCGACTCCGCCGCCTGGCTCGCCGAGCACGAGGGCGCCGTCCTCGAGTGGCTGCCTCTCGACGACGAGGGCACCCTGCGGCCGGAGGCGCTCGCCGCGGCGCTGGAGGAGGACCCCGGCTCGGTCGCCCTGGTCACGGTGCTCTGGGTCAACAACGAGATCGGGACGATCAACCCGATCGCCGAGCTGGCGGCCGCGTGCGCCCGCGCCGGCGTCCCCCTCCACGTCGACGCGGTCGCCGCCCTCGGACACGTGCCGCTGCGGATCGCCGAGATCCGCCGCGCCTCCGGCTCCGGGCGCGGCGCGGGACTGGCCGCCGTCAGCGTCTCGGGTCACAAGGTCGGCGGGCCGATCGCGACCGGTGCGCTCGTGCTCGCCCGCGACGCCCGCGTGGTCCCGGTGCTGCACGGAGGCGGACAGCAGCGGGGCGTCCGCTCCGGCACCCAGGACGTGCCCGGCGCCGCGGCCTTCGCCGCCGCCGCGGTCGAGGCGGACGCCGAGCTGTCGGCGGAGGCGCGGCGCCTGGCCGCCCTGCGCGACCGGCTCGTCGCGGGCGTCCTCGCCGCCGTGCCGGGGGCGACCCTGACCGGGCCCGCCCTCGACTCCGGACGCCGGGTCGCCAACAACGCGCACCTCGCCTTCCCCGGTGCGCAGGGCGACTCCCTCCTCTTCCTCCTCGACACCGCGGGCGTCTCCGTCTCGACCGGGTCCGCCTGCACGGCGGGGATCCCGGAGCCCTCGCACGTGGTCCTCGCGCTCGGCCGGAGCGAGGACGAGGCCCGCGGGGTGCTCCGGATGACGCTCGGCCACACCTCGACCGACGCGGACGTCGACGCCCTCCTGGCCGCGCTGCCCGGCGCCTACGCCAGCGCCGCCCGAGCCGGACTCTCGAACCGCGCGGTGCTGCCCGCCTGAACCCCTGCCGGCCGCGCCCGCGGGAAACGTAGACTCGCACGGTGAAGGTTCTGGCGGCGATGAGCGGTGGAGTGGACTCGGCGGTGGCCGCGGCCCGCGCGGTGGAGGCTGGGCACGACGTGGTGGGCGTGCACCTCGCTCTGAGCAGGATGCCCGGCACGCTGCGCACCGGCAGCCGGGGGTGCTGCACGATCGAGGACTCGATGGACGCGCAGCGCGCCGCGAACGTCCTCGGCATCCCGTACTACGTGTGGGACTTCTCCGAGCGGTTCAAGCTGGACGTCGTCGACGACTTCGTCGCCGAGTACTCGGCGGGCCGCACCCCGAACCCCTGCATGCGCTGCAACGAGCGGATCAAGTTCGCCGCCCTGCTCGAGAAGGCTCTCGACCTCGGCTTCGACGCGGTCTGCACCGGTCACTACGCCTCCCTCCGCACCGCCGCCGACGGCTCCCCGGAGCTCCACCGCGCGAGCGACGAGGCGAAGGACCAGTCCTACGTCCTCGGCGTGCTGACGGAGCAGCAGCTGCGGCACTCGATGTTCCCGCTCGGCTCCACGCCGTCCAAGGCGATCGTGCGCGCGGAGGCGGCGGAGCGGGGCCTCAGCGTCGCGAGCAAGCCCGACAGCTACGACATCTGCTTCATCCCCGACGGCGACACCCGCGGCTGGCTCGCCGAGCGCGTCGCCCCCGAGACCGGAGCGGTCGTCGATCGGGACGGCGCGGTGGTCGGCTCCCACGAGGGCGCCCACGGGTACACGGTGGGCCAGCGCCGGGGCCTGCACCTCGGCGTCCCCGCGCCCGACGGACGGCCCCGCTTCGTCCTGGAGGTGCGGCCGGTGAGCAACGAGGTCGTGGTCGGTCCGCGCGAGGCTCTGCGCATCGGCGAGATCGCCGGCGAGCGGTTCACCTGGGCGGGCGCAGCTCCCGAGGACGCGGACGCGCCCTTCCGCTGCGACGTCCAGATCCGCGCGCACGCCGACCCGGTCCCCGCCTCCGCGGTGGTGTCGCACGTCGATGGCAGGGTGGAGCTCGTGATCACTCCGGACTCGCCGCTCGACGGCGTCGCCCCCGGCCAGACGGCCGTCGTCTACCTCGGCACCCGCGTGCTGGGCCAGTGCACGATCGACCGCACGGTCGCTGCCGACGCCGCGGTGCTCCGATGAGCGCCATCGAGCCCGCCGCCCGCGTCGAGGAGCTGCGGGCGCGGATCCGGTCGGCGAGCGACGACTACTACGCGGCCGACTCCTCGCCGCTGTCCGACGCCGAGTACGACGCCCTGGTGCGCGAGCTCGCCGCGCTCGAGGCCGAGCACCCCGAGCTCGCCGCCGAGGACTCGCCGACGCGGACCGTCGGCGGGATCGTCGGAGCGGGCCTCGCCCCGATCGATCACGCCGAGCGGATGCTCTCCCTCGACAACGTGTTCTCGGCCGAGGAGCTGCGCGAGTGGTGCGAGAAGACGGTGGCCTCGGCCGACCGCCCCGTCGCCTGGCTCACGGAGCTCAAGATCGACGGGCTCGCGATCTCCCTCCACTACGAGAACGGCCGCCTCGTCACGGCGGCGACCCGCGGTGACGGCCGCACCGGCGAGGACGTCACCGTCAACGCCCTCCGCGTCGCGGGCATCCCCGAGCGCCTCTCCGGTGAGGGCCACCCGGCACTCGTCGAGGTCCGCGGCGAGGTCTTCATCCCCGTGGCCGCCTTCGCCGAGCTGAACGCCCTCCAGGAGACGCTGCGCGACGAGGCGGTCGAGGAGGCGCGGACCCGCTGGTCGACCCGCCCGGCCGCCACCCGCGGCGTCTTCGAGGAGGAGAAGGCGCGCTCGAGCGCGCTGCGGCGCTTCCCGACCTTCGCCAACCCGCGGAACGCGGCGAGCGGCGGCCTCCGCCAGCAGCTCGACAAGAAGTCGGGTCTCGACCTGCGCGCCGGCGAGGCGCGCGTCGGCTCCCTCGCGCTCTACGTGCACGGCATCGGCGCCTGGCCGGACCCGCCGGTCGCGACCCAGTCCGAGGTCTACGGGCTCCTCTCCTCCTGGGGACTGCCGGTCAGCGGCCACAACCGCGTCTCGGCCTCGGTGGAGGAGGTGCTCGCCTTCGTCGAGCGCTACGGCCGCGAGCGGCACTCGGTCGAGCACGAGATCGACGGCGTGGTCGTGAAGGTGGACGAGCTCGAGCTGCACGACGAGCTCGGCGCCACCAGCCGGGCGCCGCGCTGGGCGATCGCCTACAAGTACCCGCCCGAGGAGGTCCACACGAAGCTCCTCGACATCGTCGTGAGCGTCGGGCGCACCGGCCGCGCGACGCCGTTCGCCCAGATGACCAAGGTGAAGGTCGCGGGGTCCGAGGTGCGCCAGGCCACGCTGCACAACGCCGACGTGGTCAAGGCCAAGGGCGTGCTCATCGGCGACACGGTCGTGCTGCGGAAGGCCGGGGACGTCATCCCCGAGGTGCTCGGCCCGGTGGTGGAGCTCCGCGACGGCTCCGAGCGCGAGTTCGTGATGCCGACGCAGTGCCCCGAGTGCGGCACCACGCTCGCTCCGGCCAAGGAGGGCGACGTCGACCTGCGCTGCCCCAACGCGGAGTCCTGCCCCGCGCAGGTCCGCGGGCGCGTCGAGCACATCGGCAGCCGCGGCGCGCTCGACATCGAGGCGCTCGGCGAGGTCAGCGCCGCCGCCCTGACCCAGCCCCTGGTGCCCGCCGAGCCGCCGCTGCGGACCGAGGCCGGCCTGTTCGAGCTCACGGTGGCCGATCTCTTCCCGATCGAGGTCGTCGTCCGCGACTCCGAGACGGGTCTGCAGAAGCTCGACGCGAAGGGCGATCCGAAGGTCGTCACGCCCTTCAAGCGCAAGCGGCAGCTCGCCAAGGACGGCGCCTTCGACCCGGAGGCGGGAGCCTTCGCGGGGGACGCCGCCTCCGTGCCCTCCACCAACGCCCTCCGGCTGGTCGAGAACATCGAGCGGGCGAAGACCAAGGAGCTGTGGCGTCTGCTGGTCTCGCTCAGCATCCGGCACGTCGGCCCGGTCGCCGCGCGCGCGCTGGCGGGCTACTTCGGCTCGCTCGACGCGATCCGCGGGGCGAGCCGCGACGAGCTCGCCGCGGTCGACGGGGTGGGCGGGATCATCGCCGACGCCCTGATCGCCTGGTTCGAGGTCGACTGGCACGTCGAGATCGTCGACCGCTGGGCCGCGGCCGGAGTGCGCTTCGCCACGCCCGGCCACCCCGGGCCCGGTGCCGCGGACTCCGCCGGCGGGGTGCTCGCGGGTCTCACGGTCGTGGCGACCGGCAGCCTGGAGGGGTACTCCCGCGAGGGGGCGCAGGAGGCCATCCTCGCGGCCGGCGGCAAGGCCGGCTCGAGCGTCTCCAAGAAGACCGACTACGTCGCCGCCGGTCCCGGCGCCGGCAGCAAGCTCGGCAAGGCCGAGGCCCTGGGGCTCCGGATCATCACCGCGGCCGAGTTCCACCTCCTGGTGACGGAGGGACCGGACGCGATCGCGCTGCCGGAGGAGGCGTCCGCCGACGCTCCGGAGGAGGCCGCTGCCGGCCCGGACGGGGACGTCGCCGGCGCATCGCGCTCCGACGCCTCGCCGGAGGACGACGCCGTGCCGGAGACCGACGCCGTCCCGGACGCGGCCGCCCCGAGCACGGAGGAGCCGACCGGGCCCGATGCCTGACTCGGGCGGCGGGGAGCGGCGCGCGTTCCTGCGCCGGTCCCTCGCCGACGCAGCGTCGCTCGCGCTCGACGCCGCGGCTCGGCCCACCGCCGCCGAGCGCCGGACCGCCGAGGCGCTGGGCCGGATCGACCACCTGGTCGTGCTCTCCTTCGCCGGCCGCAGCCGCGACCAGGTCCTCGGCGCGCTCGACGATCCGGACGGCCCGGTATTCACCGGTGATACGGACGCCGTGATGACCGCGCCCGGCCCGGACGATCCTCCGGGCGCGCGCTTCGCCCCCGAGATGCTGCCGGTGCACGCGCTCCTCGCCACGGCCTTCGCGCGGGCCGACCACTGGCGCGCCGACGGCCGCGATCCGCTGCCGGCGGCCCTGCACGCGGCCCGGGAGACCGGCACCGGCTGGGCTCTCGCGGTCGACGAGCGGCAGGGCGTCTCGACCACGCTCCTCGCCGATCCGGAGTGGCCCCACCGCGATCCTGGCGCCGCCGGCTCCCGCGGCGGGCGCCTCCTTCCCGTCGACGCGCTGGCCGCCGAGGCCGCTGCCGGCTCCCTGCCTCCGCTCGTCCTGGTCGAGCCGCGGTCCCTCGTCGATCCGGCCGACTTCGCCGACGCCGCAGCCGCCGGCACCGATCGATCCGCCGATGCGCGCCTCGCGGAGCAGCTGCTGCACGTCGTGTTCGACGCCGTCCGCGACGGGGAGCGGGCGGGGCGGCGGATGCTGCTCCTCGTCACCGCGCGGGGGAGCGCAGGGCGGCCCGGCACGGTGCCGGCGCTCGTGCTCGCCTCGGCCGTCCCCTCGGGTGCACGGATCGGCGTGCCGCTCGGTCCGGAGACTCCCGCGCAGCTCGTCCGCGCCCGGGCGGGCGTGCGCCGGGCGCTCGTCGATCCGCAGGTCCGAGAGCTGGCCGCACTCCTCAGCGGTCCCGACCGCCCCCTCGCGCGCTGGCCCCGCACGGCGCCGGCGTTCGCGCCGCCCGCGCCGGTCGGGCGGCGCCTCCGCGACGCGGCCCGCCGCGCCCACGTCGACCCCGAGCCGGAGGCCGGACTGCTCACCCGCGTTCGAGCCGCCGCCCCGGGCGCGTCGCTACACTCCGAGCAGGCGCAGGCGGCGCAGGAGAGGCGGCCGAGATGACCAGCGAGCGGACTCCCTCGGAGCACGACGACGGAGCTCCGCGCTCCCGCTCCCGCCGCCGCTTCCTGGCCGGCACCGCCGCCGCCGGAGTCGGAGCCGGAGCACTCGCCGGCGGCGCGATCGGCGCGGCCGTCGCCTCCGGTCCCCGCCGCGAGGAGGAGCCGCGACTGCCCGCCCGCACGGAGCCGGGATTCGACCACGTCGTCGTGATCATGTTCGAGAACCGCTCCTTCGACAACGTCCTCGGCCGCCTCTACGGACCGGACGACCTGCCCGCGGGCGAGAGCTTCGAGGGCCTCCTCCCCGACGAGCGGACGAACACCAGCGCCGGGGGACTGACCGTCGGCACGCACGTCTACGAGGGCGCCACCGACTCCGTGATGCGCCAGCCCGACCCGGACCCGGGCGAGGAGTACCCGCACGTCAACACCCAGCTCTTCGGCACGGTGGATCCGCCCGAGAACGCCGGCCGCACCGTCGGCGCCATGACCGCGCCCTTCAACGCGCCCGCCGACGCCTCCGCCCCGACGATGAGCGGCTTCCTCGAGGACTACGTCCAGCACCTGAGGGTGATGAAGAAGGGGCAGGAGCCCACGGCGGAGGAGGCGCGGACGATCATGGGCGGCTTCTCGCCGGAGATGCTGCCCGTCTTCTCCACCCTCGCCCGCGAGTTCGCCGTCTTCGACCAGTGGTTCTGCGCCGTCCCCTCCCAGACCTTCTGCAACCGGTCCTTCCTGCACGCGTCGACCTCGCACGGCTTCGTCACCAACAAGCAGGGCGGCGGCTACGAGAAGTGGCTCGCGGACGACCTGGCCGACGCGCCGACGGTGTTCAACCGCCTCGAGGAGGCGGGGAGGACCTGGCGCGTCTACTTCGACGCGCTGCAGGTGGTCTCGTACACCGGGTTCCTGCACGCGCCGGTGCTCGAGAAGTACTGGAAGACCCACTTCTCGACGATGGACCGGTTCTACGCCGACGTGGAGAACGGCGAGCTGCCCGACTACGCCTTCCTCGAGCCGCGGCTCGTCTTCGACCACAACGACATGCACCCGCCGACCGGGGTCCTGCACGAGGACGAGGTCGACGGCACGCCCGTCTACGACAGCGCGCTGTCCGACGTCCGCGCCGGCGAGCTGCTGCTGCACCAGGTGTACTCGGCGATCCGGGAGAGCGCGAGCACGACCGGCTCGAACGCGGTGAACACGCTGCTGATGGCGACCTTCGACGAGCACGGCGGCCTCTACGACCACGTCCCTCCGCCGTCGGCGACTCCGCCGGGCGACGGCCGCGAGGGCGAGATGGGCTTCGCCTTCGACCGGCTCGGCTGCCGCGTGCCGGCGATCGCCGTCTCGGCGTACACGAGGGCCGGCACGATCGTGCACGACGAGCTGCACCACGGCGCGGTGATCCGGACCCTCAGCGCCCTGCACGGCCTCGAGCCGCTGACCGCTCGCGACGCCTCCGCCCCCGACCTCTTCGGGGTGCTGACCCTCGACGAGCCGCGGCAGATCGGCGACTGGCCGACCACGGTGCCGCAGTACCTGCCCCCGAACCCCGAGGCGGCGCCCGCGCATCCGGCGCACGTGAACCGCGACAAGCCGCTGAGCCCGCCCGCCGTCGGCCTGATGGGCCTGCTGCTGGCCCGGTACGGCGAGCCCGGCGAGGACCTGCCGACCACCTACGAGGGCGCGTACAACGCACTCCTGAAGCACGGCGCCAGCCTCTTCGGCGGCTCCTGACGGGCGGGCGGCACGGGCGGAGGCGGTGCGGGCGCGCCGAGTAGACTGGCGGCCGGAAATCCCCCCGAACCACCAGACGGAGACGCATGTCCGAGATCACGGCCGACACGGTCGCCCATCTGGCCCAGCTGGCCAGGATCGACCTCACTTCCGACGAGATCGGGAGCCTCACCAGGGAGCTCGGCCAGATCGTCGACTCCGTGCGCGCGGTCCAGGCCGTCGCCACGCCCGACGTGCCGGCGACCAGCCACCCGATCCCGCTCGAGAACGTCTTCCGGCCCGACGTGGTCGGCGAGACCCTCACGCTCGAGCAGGCGCTCTCCGGCGCGCCCGAGCACGACGGCAGCCGCTTCCAGGTCTCCGCGATCCTGGGGGAGGAGCAGTGAGCGCGCACGGCGACGAGCTCGTCCGCCTCAGCGCGTCCGCCCTCTCCGAGAAGCTGGCCGACGGCTCGGTCTCCTCGGTCGAGGCCACCCGCGCCCACCTCGAGCGCATCGACGCGGTCGACGGAGCGGTCCACGCCTTCCTCCACGTCGCGCGCGAGGGCGCGGTCGCGTCCGCCGAGGCGATCGACCGCCGGCGGGCCGACGGCGAGTCGCTGCACCCCCTCGCCGGAGTGCCTCTCGCGGTCAAGGACGTCATCGTCACGAACGACATGCCGACCACGAGCGGCTCCCGCATCCTCGAGGGCTGGCGCCCGCCCTACGACGCGACCGTCATGCGCAAGGTCCGCGAGGCCGGGCTGGTCCCGATCGGCAAGACCAACATGGACGAGTTCGCGATGGGCTCGACCACCGAGCGCAGCGCCTACGGCCCCACCCACAACCCGTGGGACCTCGATCGCATCCCCGGCGGCTCCGGCGGCGGATCCGCCGCGGCCGTCGCGAGCTACGAGGCGCCCCTGGCCCTCGGCTCCGACACCGGGGGATCGATCCGCCAGCCCGCGCACGTGACCGGCACCGTCGGCGTGAAGCCGACTTACGGCGGCGTGTCCCGCTACGGAGCGATCGCGCTCGCCTCGAGCCTCGACCAGATCGGCCCGGTCTCCCGGACGGTCCTCGACTCCGCGCTGCTGCACGACGTCATCGCGGGCCACGACCCGCGCGACTCGACCTCGCTGCGCGACTCCTGGCCCTCCTTCGCCGACGCGGTGCGCCGCGCCGACGTGACGGGCCTCCGGATCGGCGTGGTCAAGGAGCTCGACGGCGGCGAGGGCTTCCAGCCCGGCGTGCTGGCGCGCTTCCACGAGGCGCTCGAGATCCTGCAGGGCGCCGGAGCCGAGGTCGTCGAGGTGAGCCTCCCGAGCGTCGAGCACGCGGTCGCCGCCTACTACCTGATCCTCCCCGCGGAGGCCTCCAGCAACCTCGCCAAGTTCGACTCGGTCCGGTTCGGCCTCCGGGTCACGCCGGAGGGCGGCGGCACGGTCGAGCAGGTCATGTCCGCGACCCGCGAGCAGGGCTTCGGCCCCGAGGTCAAGCGCCGGATCATCCTCGGCACCTACGCCCTCTCGGCCGGCTACTACGACGCCTACTACGGCAGCGCGCAAAAGGTCCGGACCCTGGTGCAGCGGGACTTCGACGCGGCCTTCGCGGACGTCGACGTGATCGCCTCGCCGACGGCACCGACGACCGCCTACCGCCTCGGCGAGAAGCTCGACGACCCGCTGGCGATGTACCGCGGCGACGTCGCGACCATCCCGGCGAACCTGGCCGGCATCCCCGGCATCTCCGTCCCCGCCGGCCTCGCCGACGAGGACGGGCTGCCCGTCGGCATCCAGTTCCTCGCTCCCGCCCGGGAGGACGTGCGCCTCTACACCGTGGGCGCCGCGCTCGAGGCGCTGCTCGAGGAGAAGTGGGGCCGCCCGCTCCTCGCGCAGGCCCCCGACCTGACCCACTCCGTGCTCTCCGCGACCGAGGAAGGTGCCGTCTGATGGCCTCCGCGCACACGTCCGCTCCCGAGCTGATGGACTACGACGAGGTCTTCGAGACCTTCGAGCCGGTGCTCGGCTTCGAGGTGCACGTCGAGCTCAACACGAAGACCAAGATGTTCTCGGACGCGCCGAACGAGTTCGGGTCCGAGCCCAACACGAACGTGACCCCGGTCGACCTCGGCCTCCCGGGCTCGCTGCCGGTCGTGAACGAGCAGGCCGTCCGCTACTCGATCAGCCTCGGCCTCGCCCTGGGCTGCTCGATCGCCCCGTCCAGCCGCTTCGCGCGCAAGAACTACTTCTATCCGGACCTGGCGAAGAACTACCAGATCTCGCAGTTCGACGAGCCGATCGCCTTCGAGGGCTCGGTCGAGGTCGAGCTGGCCGACGGCTCGCTCGTGCAGATCCCGATCGAGCGCGCGCACATGGAGGAGGACGCCGGCAAGCTCACGCACGTCGGCGGCGCCACCGGCCGCATTCAGGGCGCCGAGTACTCGCTCGTGGACTACAACCGCGCGGGGGTCCCGCTCGTCGAGATCGTCACGAAGCCGATCTACGGCGCGGGGAAGAGCGCGCCCGAGTACGCGAAGGCGTACGTCGCGACGATCCGCGACATCGTGCTGGCGCTCGGCATCTCGGACGCCAAGATGGAGCGCGGCAACCTGCGCTGCGACGCGAACGTCTCGCTCCGCCCGATCGGCCAGGAGAAGCTCGGAACCCGCACCGAGACCAAGAACGTCAACTCGCTCCGCTCGGTCGAGCGCGCCGTCCGCTACGAGATCCAGCGCCAGGCGGCGATCCTCGCCGCGGGTGGCACGATCACGCAGGAGACGCGCCACTGGCACGAGGACACCGGCCGCACCTCCGCGGGCCGGCCCAAGAGCGACGCCGACGACTACCGCTACTTCCCGGAGCCCGACCTGCTCCCGGTCGTGCCGAGCCCGGAGTTGATCGAGGAGCTGCGCGCCGCGCTCCCCGAGAAGCCCGCCGACCGCCGTCGCCGCCTCAAGCAGGAGTGGGGCTTCACCGACCTCGAGTTCCAGGACGTCGCCAACAGCGGCCTGCTGGTCGAGATCACCGAGACCGTCTCCGCGGGAGCCGCTCCGCAGGCGGCCCGCAAGTGGTGGACCGGGGAGATCGCGCGCCTCGCGAACGCGGCGGGCGAGGACCCGGCGTCCCTGGTCACCCCGGCCCAGGTCGCCGAGCTCGCCGGTCTGATCGAGAGCGGCACGCTGACCGACCGCCTCGCCCGCGAGGTCCTCCAGGGCGTCATCGCCGGGGAGGGCACCCCGCAGGAGGTCGTCGACGCCCGTGGACTCGCGGTCGTCTCGGACGACGGAGCGCTCATCGAGGCGATCGACGCTGCACTGGCCTCGCAGCCCGACGTGCTCGCGAAGATCCGCGACGGCAAGGTGCAGGCCGCCGGTGCCGTGATCGGTGCCGTGATGAAGGCCATGAAGGGGCAGGCCGACGCCGCCCGCGTCCGCGAGCTCGTCCTGGAGCGCGCGGCCGGCTGAGCCGGTGCGCGGGGAGGTGCGGTCATGAGCGGTGGAACCGGCGACGCGCCCCTTCCCGCGCGGCTCGAGCTGCCGGCGGGCGCCCTCCTGCGTCCTCTCGTCTCGAGCGATGCGGACCTCCTGCACGCGGTGATCGGCGAGCAGAGACCGTGGCTCGCGGCTCTCCTCCGCGGGGACGATCCGGCCGCCCTGCCGTCGGCGTCCCTCGGCGACGACGTGCGCGGTCTCCTGCGCCTCGAGGAGGAGTCGCGTGCGGGCAGAGCGCACGCGTTCCTGCTCGTCGGCCCGGACCGCACCGAGGCGCTGGGCGCTCTGAGCGTCCGGCCCGGCGGCGGCGACTCCGCCGAGGCCTCCTGGTGGGTCGTCCCCGCCGTCCGGGGCTCGCGGCTCGAGGAGGAGCTCGACGCCTACGCGCGCCGCTGGCTCCAGCAGCACTGGCCCTTCGACACGGTCACCACGCCCGACAACCACCCCGACGATCCCGCCTCCCTGGCCGGGGCGAACATCGTGGCGCTCGTGCCCGCCGCGCCGGAGCGCACCGCCCTCCCCGACCCCGACGCCGCCTCGGCGGCGCTCCTCTGGGCGGAGTACCGCTCCGCACATCCGGGAGTTGACGAGGCGCTCCCGCCGGTCGAGGCGTTCGGCGACAGCACGGCGATGGCGGACGAGCTGCTGGGCCTCGTGCGGCGCGGAGTGAAGACGGCCACGGCGTCCCTCGCCGAGGAGGGGGCGCCCGTCGCGGGCGAGCACTGGATCGTCTGCGACGGCGCGGGAGCGGCGCGTGTCGTCCTCGTGACGGACGAGGTGCGGACCGGTCCGCTCGACTCCGTCGACGACGCGTTCGCCTGGGCCGAGGGCGAGGGGGACCGCACGCGCGCCTCCTGGCTCGACGGGCACCGCCGCTACTTCGCCCGCGTCTCACCTGGCGGCATCGGCGACGTGGTCTTCGAGCGCTTCCACGTGGTCTGGCCGGAGGCCGACGCCGAGCGCGCCGCCGCCTTCGCCCGCTCGGTCGGAGCGTTCCGGCCCGAGGAGCTCGACGGGACTCCCGCGCAGACCTAGGGGGTTTCCCGGATGCCCCGCTCAGGCGCCCTGCGCCAGAGTGGAGTCATGGCTACTCTCGTGCGCCCCCGTCGGGGCAGGATCATCGCCGGCGTCTGTGCCGGTCTCGCCCGCCGATTCGGCTGGAGCCCCTTCGTGGTGCGTCTCCTGTTCGTGCTCTCGTGTCTCCTCCCGGGGCCGCAGATCATCGCCTACCTCGTGATGTGGGTGGTCATCCCGAAGCAGAAATGACCGAGGCCCCCGCTCCGAGCAGCCTCTGAGAGAACGCTCAGCACCCGGAGCGGTGAGAGGCCTACGGTGGCGGTGTGCGTCCGTCGGGCGCCGAGGAGGAGATCATGGGATTCCTGGACCGACTGCTGGGCCGCGACGAGCAGCCTGAGAGCGCACGCCGCTCGACGTACGCGCCGCCGCAGGCCGCGGACCGCAGGCCCGAGTACGGCTCCCCTCCGGCGACGTCTCCGCGCACCGACGATGAGCGTGCCATCGAGCGCTACCGCTACCTCCTCCGCACCGCGCCGCCCGAGGCGATCGAGCAGGTGCACCGCGAGGCCTTCGAGCAGCTGACCCCGGATCAGCGCCAGCAGGTCTTCCGAGAGCTCAGCGAGGGGGCCCCTGTCGGCGACGCGCCGAAGGACGACGACCCCCGCACGCTCGCCCAGTCCGCCACGCGGAGCGAGCTGCGACAGCCCGGATTCATGGAGCGCCGCTTCTCCGGCGGCGGAGGCATGGGCTTCGGCGGCGTCCTCGCCTCCTCGATGCTCGGCACGATCGCCGGGTTCGCGATCGGCTCGGCCATCGCGGGCGCGTTCCTCCCCGACGGGGGAGGCGACTACGCCGGCGGTGACGGCGGGGGAGACGCCTCGGCCGACGGTGGAGCGGATGCGGGAGGTGCGGACGCCTCCGGTGCGGACGCCGGAGACGGCGGCGGCTGGGGCGACTCCGGCGGCGGCGACTTCGGTGGCGGAGGCGACTTCGGCGGGGGCGGCGACTTCGGAGGCGGCGACTTCGGAGGCGGCGACTTCGGCTTCTAGCCTCGTTGCAGAGGGCCCCCGATCACGGACAGTGGTCGGGGGCCCTCGCTCGTTCCGGGCTAGTCCTCGTCGGTCAGCATGGCCTTCACCTGGCGGCGGAGGACCTTGCCGATCATGCTCCGCGGCAGCTCGTCGACGACGGTGATCCGCTTGGGCACCTTGTAGGGGGTCAGCGCCTCCCGGACGGCCTTGCGGGCGGCTGCGACGTCGAGTTGCGCGCCCGGCTCCAGGACGACCGCCGCCGCCACGGACTCGCCGCTGCGCGGATCGGGCAGGCCGACCACCGCCACCTCCTTGATCTCGGGCAGGCGGAGCAGCACCTCCTCCACCTCGGACGGCGAGACGTTGAAGCCGCCCGTGATCACGAGCTCCTTGATCCGGTCGACGATGCGCACGAAGCCGTCCTCGTCGATCGTCGCGATATCGCCGGTGCGGAACCAGCCGTCACCGGTGAAGGTCGCCGCCGTCTCGTCGGGCTTGCGGTGGTAGCCCCGGAACACCTGCGGACCGCGCACGACCAGCTCGCCCTGCTCGCCGGTCGCCACCTCCGTGTCGGGATCCTCGGGATCGACGATCCGCACGTCGGTGCCGGGAAGCGGGAGCCCGACCGTCCCGGCGCGTCGCGTCGGACCGACCGGATTGGCCATCAGGACCGGAGAGGTCTCCGAGAGGCCGTAGCCCTCGACGAGCGTGCCTCCGGTCAGCGCCTCGAACGACTCGACCAGCGCCGGGTCGAGCGGCATCGCACCCGAGATGGCGATCTCGATGCCGCGGAGGGAGACGCCCCGCTGCTGCGCGCTGCGCGCCAGGCGCTCCGCGATCGGCGGAACGGCCGGGAGGAAGGTGGCGGGGTGCTTCTTGACGACCTTCAGCACCAGCTCCGGGTCGAACTTCGGGAACAGCACCAGGCGCGCGCCCATGCTCATCGCGAAGGTGAGGCAGAGCGTCAGCCCGTAGGCGTGGAACATGGGGAGCACCGCGTAGACCACGCAGTCGCCGCGGCGGACCGTCGGCACCCAGGCGCGCGACTGGGCGGCGTTCGCCGTCAGGTTCGCGTGGGTCAGCTCGGCGCCCTTGGGTGTGCCGGTCGTGCCGCTCGTGTACTGGATGACCGCGAGGTCCTCCGCGACCGGGCGCGGGTGCGCCGGGTCGATCCGCCGGCGCAGCAGCGACTCCCACTCGATCGCGCCGCGGACCGGCCCCGTCAGCGCGGCGCGCGACTCCCGGGCCTTCTTCAGCGGCAGGCGGAGGGCTGCGCGCATCGAGGCGGGCATCGCGCGCGTGAGGTCGACGGCGACGACGGTCTCGACGCCGAGATCGGCCGGGAGGTCCTGCACCGTCGGCACGACGCGGTTCCAGGCGATCGCGACACGCGCACCGTGGTCCTCGAACTGGTGGCGCAGCTCGCGCGGGGTGTAGAGCGGGTTGTGCTCGACCACCACGGCGCCGAGCCGGAGGACGGCGTAGAAGGCGACGACGTGCTGCGGGCAGTTCGGGAGGACGAGGGCGACCGGATCGCCCGCGCGGACGCCCAGGCGGCGGAGTCCCTCGGCGGCCCGCTCCACCTCGTCGGCGAGCTGGGAGTAGCTGGTCGAACGGCCGAAGAACTCGAGCGCGACCTGGTGGGGATAGCGCTCGGCCGACTCGGTGACGATGTCGACGAGCGAGCCGGTCGGGAGCTCGAGCTCCGTCGGCACGCCGGGCGCGTAGCTGCGGATCCAGGGGCGGGGCGGGTGGGTGCTCACCCGCCCCACTCTAGGAGGAGGGGCCGGGGCTCAGGCTCCCTGAGCCACCGCGTCCTCGATCGGGGTGGGACCGGAGACGATCTCCCACGTCTTCGCGATGGAGGTCGGCTGCGCCAGGGCGGCGATCACCGTCGCGGCGACGTCCGCTCGCGGGATGCTCCCCTTCTCCACGGAGGTGCCGAGCGTGATCGTGCCGGTGCCCTCGTCGTCCGTCAGCCCGCCCGGGCGGAGGATCGTGTAGTCGAGGCCGGAGTCGCGAAGTGCCGCGTCGGCGTCGCGCTTGGCCTCGACGTAGGCCTTCCAGCCCTCCTCCGTGTCCTCGGGGAGCGGCTCGTCCACACCGATCGCGCTGACCTGCACGAAGTGCTGGACCCCGACGATCGCGGCGGCCTTCTGGCTGAGGACGGACGCCCCCAGGTCGACGGTGCGCTTGCGCTCCGGGCCCGAGTCGGGTCCGGCTCCGGCGGTGAAGACCATGCCGTCGACGTGGCCCAGCGCCTCGGCGAAGGCCTCGGGCGTCGTGTCCTCGAGGTCGTGCACGAGCGGCTCGCCGCCCAGCCGGACGATGTCCTCGGCGTGATCGGGGTTGCGGATCACTCCGACCGACTCGTGGCCGGCGTCGTAGAGCAGGTGCAGGATCTGCTGCCCCACCTTGCCGTGGGCTCCGATGACGGCGATGCGTGTCATGGACGTTCCTCTCCTCGTCGGGGCGGGTCGCCCCGTGTTCGTGTCCCCTCCATCCTGCCGCCGCGTCCCTGGGCGCCTCCAGGCCTTGACGGCGTTCGGGCGCCGGGTCGTCAGGCGGCGAGGCGGTCGTCGCGTCCGGTGATGGCGAGCAGGCGGCTCTGGAGGGAGGCGGCGTCGTCGACCGGCACGGGCGCGGCGTAGAGGCCGCTCGCGCGCAGGGTCTCCTCCTGGGGTGCGAAGAGCTCCCAGACCGCTGCGACGAGCTCCTCGTCCAGCCGCTCGTCGCTGCCGGTCGCGCGGGCGAGGTCCCAGGCGTGGACGGTCACATCGGCCGTCTGCTCCTGCAGCAGCTCGACGGCGCTGACGGTGTCGCGCCCCAGCTGCACGGTCGCCGCCGGGTCGACGGTGCGGACAGCGACGCGCAGGCGGTCGGTCACGCGGCGCCACTCGCTCCTCAGATCGGTGGCGACGGACTCGAGGCGCAGCGCCGACTCGTCGCCCCCCGAGAGGAGCGTGTGCGCGCGCTGCTGCTCGCGGACGACGTGCAGCACCAGAGCGCGCGTGTCCCACTCGGTGTCGGGCGTGGGGGCCGACCAGTCCTCGACGGCGCTCAGCCGGAGCTCGAAGGCGCGGTGGGCGCGGTCCTGCAGATCGAGCCAGCGGCTCATCTCGGCGCCGGGGCCGGTCTCGGTGGCGGTGGGGGAGTCGGGCTGCTCGTGCGTCATGGTCTCTCCGGAGCGTCGTGGTGCTCGGGTCAACCGCGAGTGGTCGGCGCTCATTCCCGGCCGGCCCGGGCGCAGCGGCCGGGAAGCCGATGTCGGTGGTGGGTGCGATCATGTCCGGAGGTGTGGTCGAGCAGGACGGAGCGGCGTGAGCAGGCAGGACGGCACGGCGTGAGCGAGCAGGACGGCACCGCGTGAGCAAGCAGGACGGCACGGGGCGGCAGGTCACGACCGAGCCCTTCGACGACCCGCGCGCGAGCATCATGCACATCGACATGGACGCGTTCTTCGCCTCCGTCGAGCTGCTCGACCGGCCGGATCTGCGCGGGAGGCCGGTCATCGTGGGCCACCACGGAGCGCGCTCCGTCGTCACAGCGGCGACCTACGAGGCGCGCCGCTACGGCGTCAACTCGGCGATGCCCATGGCGGTCGCCCTCCGCCGCTGCCCGCAGGCCGTGGTCCTCGAGCCGCACATGGAGCGCTACCGCGAGGCCTCTCGCCGCGTCATGGCGATCTTCGACTCCTTCACGCCGCTGGTCGAGCGCCTGAGCATCGACGAGGCGTTCCTCGACGTCGCGGGTGCCCGCCGCATCTCGGGCTCGCCGTTCGCGATCGGCACCGAGATCCGCCGCCGGGTGCACGCCGAGCTCGGGCTGACCTGCTCGGTCGGGATCGCCAGCACCAAGTTCGTCGCCAAGCTCGCCTCCGGCCGCTCCAAGCCCGACGGTCTGCTGGTCGTCCCCGCCGACGGCGTCCGCGAGTTCCTCGATCCGCTGCCCGTGAGCGCGCTGTGGGGAGTCGGCGCGAGCACGGAGGAGGCGCTCGTCCGCCGCGGTCTGCGCACCGTCGCCGACGTCGCGACCACCCCGCTGCCGTCGCTGGTGTCCGCCCTCGGCGAGGCGACCGGGAGGCGCCTGCACGCCCTGGCGAACGGGGTGGATCCGCGGCCGGTCGACACCCGCCAGATCGAGAAGAGCGCCGGACACGAGATCACCTTCGCCGACGACGTGGCCGACCCCGAGCTCGTCCGTCGTGAGCTGCTGCGGCTCTGCGACAAGGTCGCCGTGCGGATGCGCCGCTCGGGAGTGCGCTGCCGCACCGTCGCGGTGAAGGTGCGCTTCGGCGACTTCAGCACCCTCACCCGCTCCCGCACGCTCGTCGAGGCGACGGACGTGGCCCGCGTCCTCTACGAGGCCTCCTCCGCGCTGCTCGAGGCGGCCAACCCGATGCGGCGGCCCGTGCGGCTGATCGGCGTGCGCGGCGAGCAGCTCGTCGAGGGCGACGACGTCGCGTTCTCCCTGTGGAGCGACTCCGACGACTGGCGCGACGCGGAGCTCGCGGTCGACGGCGTGGCCGCCCGCTTCGGTTCCGGGGCCGTGCGTCCCGCCTCGCTCCTGTCCCGGTCGGCTCCCGAGTCGGCCAAGGGGATCGACCTCAGCGACACGCTCGCTACGCGGAACCGATCGTCAGACTGATCGGGCGGTGGTCGGAGCCGTTCGGCGGCAGGACCGCGACGGTCGCGGCGGTGACGCCGTCGGCGAGCGCGTGGTCGAGCGAGACGAGCGGCAGCAGGGACGGCCAGGTCGCCGGGAAGCCGACTCCGCCCGTGCGGACGAGGCCCGCCTCCGCCAGCACCGGAGCGAGCAGGTGGTCGTCCGTCGGCGTGTTGAAATCACCGATGACCAGCGTCCGGTCCGACTCGTCGTCTCGGAGAGCGGTGGCGAGGTTCGAGAGCATGGTGTCCCGCTCCTCGTGGTCGCCCGGCCGGAACGAGGCGAGGTGCACCACGAACAGGCGTGCGCTGCCGACCGGCGTGTCGACGTCGACGGCGAGCGCGCGCTCCCAGCCGAGACCGAGGTCGAGCGGCTCCTGGTCGGTCAGCTCGGTCCGGCTCCAGACGCCGACGGTGCTCGAGACGGACGAGTACGGGTACTCGTCGGCCAGCTCGGCGTCGACCGCGTCCACGGCGTCTCCGTCGAGCTCCTGCAGCGCGATCACGTCGGGGCCGCGGGCGGCGAGCGAGGCGGCGAGGCCACCGGCGTCGCCGCTCGTCTCGATGTTCTGGCTGACGACGGTGAACGAGCCGGAGCGCACGGCCGGCGCCGGAAGCGCGACCGGCAGCACCAGCACGCCGTAGACCATCGCCAGCACGGTGACCGCGGCCGCCGTCCGGCGCGACCGGAGGGCCGCCGCGGCCGCGATGAGGAGCAGCACGAGGAGCCCCGTCCACGGGATCCCGACCTCGAGGACCGACAGCCAGCCGATCGGATCGGGCAGCGCGCGGTGGAAGGCGAGGAAGGCGGCGAGCACGAGGCTCGCGACCGCCACCGCGGCCGAGCGCACGGGGCGGCGGCGGCGGGTGCGGGCGGACATCCGTCGATCATGGCAGCAGGTCCCCGGAGGTCCATGGACGAGTCCTGTGCGCCCCGGCGGGCCGCTTGTCGCCGCGGAGAGCCGCGGAGTACCGTCGCACCATGCCCAACATCGCAGTCTCCCTGGCCGACACCGTCACCACCGCGGGTACCGCGACGATCTACGGCGAGCCCGTCACCGTCGACGGCGTCTCGCTCGTCCCCGTCGCCCTCCGCTGGTTCGGCTTCGGCGGAGGCAGCGGCTCCGAGGACGGCCAGGAGGGCGGCGGCGGAGGCGGTGGCGCCACGGTCATCCCGATCGGCGCCTACATCAAGGACGACCTCGGCCTGCGGTTCCAGCCGAACGTGATCTCGGTCCTCGCCGTCGGCATCCCCTTCGTGTGGGTGACCGGCAAGGCCCTCGCGCGCATCATCCGCGCCCTCAAGAAGTAGCCGGAGCGGCCCCGCGTCAGCTGGCGCGCTGCTGGCGCGCGGGGTACCACTTCTTCTTCGTCCGGCCGAAGCCGACGATCAGCCGCTCGGCGTCGTCCGGCCGGCGGGGGTCGTAGATCACCGCGGCGGGCTCGCCGGCCATCCACGCGTCCCCCCGCTTCAGCGGGTACTTCTGCGCGCGCTTCTCCACACCCTCGGCGGTCCGGTAGACGACCAGGAGCCTGCCCAGATCCCGTGCCGAATCGCGATCGCCGCGTGCCGGATCCGGCCCGACGACGCGCGCCGGCACCCGCGTGCCGTAGCTGAGCAGCTCGCGGCGGATCCGCGCACGGCGCTGCCAGAGCAGAGCCTGCAGCAGAACGATCAGCAGCACGGCCAGGACGACGACCACCGACCACGACATGACGTCTATGATTGCCGACGAACACGGGAGTCCGGTGCACCGGGCTGAGAGGAAGGCAGCAGCCTTCGACCGTCGAACCTGATCTGGGTCATGCCAGCGAAGGAACGTTTCGATCTCCTCTTACCAACCCGTGCCCTCCATTCGCTTCCACGAAAGGGCACGTCAGTGCAGAACACGAACGCGCAGAACACGAACGCGCAGAACACGAACGCGCAGAACACGAACGCGCAGAACACGAACGCGCAGAACACGAACGCGCAGAACACGAACGCGCAGAACCTCACCTCCTCCGCCCCGGCCCGGCGCGATCTGCGCTGGCGGGTCGTCGACATCGTGGTGGCGAGCGTCGTCGCCGTCGCGAGCGGGATCGTCTTCTGGGCCTGGGGCCTGGCGACGAACGTCCTCGGCCTCGCCTTCGAGTTCCTGCCCGGGCTCGGCGGGCTCCTCGGCGGCGGCTGGCTCTTCGCCGGCGTCCTCGGCGGCCTGATCATCCGCAAGCCCGGAGCCGCGCTCTACACCGAGCTGGTCGCCGCGGCCGTGTCGGCTCTGATCGGCACCCAGTGGGGCTTCACCGTGCTGATCTCCGGACTCGTGCAGGGACTCGGCGCGGAGATCGTCCTGGCGCTCTTCCTCTACCGCAGCGGCCGTCCGCTCGTCGCGATGCTGGCCGGTGCCGGTGCCGGGCTGGCCCTCGCGATCAACGACCTGCTGTCGTACTACGCCGTCAACGACGCGCTCTTCAAGACCGTCTACGTCGCCTCCTCGATCGTCTCGGGCGCGCTCCTGGCCGGGCTGCTGTCCTGGTTCGCGGTGCGGGGGCTCGCGGCCTCGGGAGCGCTGGACCGCTTCGCCTCCGGGCGCGAGGGCCGGACGGTCGAGGGAGCCGGCGCGGGCGCTCGATGAGCGGCGCCTCCGTCCGGGCGCGGGGCTGGAGCTGGCGGCACGCGGGACGCTCCCGCGACGCCCTCTCCGGCCTCGATCTCGCGCTGGAGCCGGGGGAGCGCGTGCTGCTCCTCGGCCCCTCCGGCGCGGGAAAGAGCACGCTGCTGCACGCCCTGGCCGGCGTCCTCGGCGGGGAGGAGGACGGCTCCGCGGCGGGCGAGCTCGAGATCGACGGAGCCGCGCCGCTCACCCGGCGCGGTGTCGCGGGGCTCGTGCTGCAGGATCCGGACACTCAGGCGGTCCTGGCGCGGGTCGGCGACGACGTCGCGTTCGCCTGCGAGAACCTCGGCGTGCCGCGCGAGGAGATCCCCGCGCGGGTTCGGGAGGCGCTCGGCGACGTCGGTCTCGACGTCCCGTTAAACCACTCCACCTCGGCGCTCTCGGGCGGGCAGAAGCAGAGGCTCGCCCTGGCGGGCGTGCTCGCCATGCGTCCGCGGCTCCTGCTCCTCGACGAGCCCACCGCCAACCTCGATCCGGACGGTGTACGCGAGGTGCGGGCGGCGGTGGAGCGCACGGCCGCCCGCACGGGGGCGACGCTGATCGTCGTCGAGCACCGGGTCGACGTGTGGGTCGGCCTCGTCGACCGGGTCGTGGTGCTCGGGCGGGACGGCGCGGTCGTCGCCGACGGCGCTCCAGTCGAGGTCCTCGATCGAACGCACGACGTGCTCCGCGCCTCCGGCGTCTGGCTGCCCGGTGACACCCCCGCCCGGCGCGGGGCGAGCGTGCTGCCCTCGCCCGCCGCCCTGAGCGCGCACGACCTCGCCATCGGCCGGCCCGTCCTCGGGCGCCGCCGCTCGACCATCGTGGCCTCGGGGCTCGAGCTCGCCGTCGACTCCGCGCGGGCCACGGCCGTGCTGGGACCCAACGGCGCGGGGAAGTCGACCCTCGCGCTCACGCTGGCCGGTCTCCTGCCGCCGGTCGCGGGGCGGGTGACCGCCTCTGAGTCGCTCCGCGCCGGTGCGGGCCCGGAGCCGATCCGCTGGACCTCGGCTCAGCTCGCCGGACGGATCGCGATGGTGTTCCAGGAGCCGGAGCACCAGTTCCTCACCGCTCGCGTGCGCGCCGAGCTCGCGCTGGGCGCCCGCGACGAGGCGGAGCGGCATCCGGCGGAGGAGCTCCTGGAGCGCCTCGGCCTCGCGCACCTCGCCGACGCCAATCCGTTCACCCTCTCCGGAGGCGAGAAGCGGCGCCTGGCCGTCGCGTCCGCCCTCACCCGGTCGCCGTCCGTGCTCGTCCTCGACGAGCCGACGTTCGGGCAGGACCGCCTGACCTGGGAGGTGCTCGTCGACCTCCTCGCCGAGCAGCGCGACGCGGGCACGGCGGTGCTCGCCGTCACCCACGACGAGGCGCTGGTCGCCGCCCTCGCCGACTCGGTCGTCACCCTCGGCGCCCGCGAGGCGGTGTCGGGATGACGCTCCTCGACTCCGTTCCCGCGCGCAGCCGGATCGCCCGGGCCAACCCGGTCGCCAAGCTCCTCGCCAGCCTGGTCATCGCGTTCGCGCTCCTCCTCACGGTCGATGCGGTCTCCGCGGCGACGGCGCTGGCGCTCGAGCTGCTGGTTCTGCCCTTCGCAGGGCTCCGGGCGGGTGAGCTCGTGCGGCGGACGGCTCCCGTCTGGATCGCGGCTCCGCTCGCCGGCCTCTCGACTGTCCTCTACGGGCGTGACAGCGGCGCCGTCTACGCGGAGTTCCTCATCGTCTCGGTCACGGAGGGATCCGTCGCCCTCGGGCTGGCCATCGCGCTGCGCGTCCTGGCGATCGGACTGCCGAGCGTGGTCCTCATCGCCACCACCGACCCGACCGACCTGGCGGACGGCCTCGCGCAGATCCTGCGACTGCCCTCGCGCTTCGTGCTCGGCGCTCTCGCCGGCATGCGGCTCGTCGGTCTGCTCGTCGACGACTGGCGCACCCTGTCGATGGCCCGCCGCGCCCGCGGGGTCGCCGACGGCCGCGGGCCCGTCGAGGCGCTCCGCAGCCTCGCGGCCCGCACGTTCTCGCTGCTCGTGCTGGCCATCCGGCGGGGGAGCAGGCTCGCGACGGCGATGGAGGCGAAGGGCTTCGGCTCCGGCGTCCCGCGCACCTGGGCGCGGCAGTCGCGCCTCGGAGCCGGCGACCTCCTGCTGCTCGCGGGCGGAGCGCTGATCGCTGCCGTCGCCGTGACCGCCGCCGTCGTCACCGGCTCCTGGAGCTTCGTCCTGCATGGCTGAGCGGATCCTGCCGCTGACGGATCGGACGGCGGGCGACCTCGCCCGCTCCGTGATCGCGCGGCGTCGTCGGACGGTGCTGCTGGACGGACCGAGCGGCTCCGGCAAGTCGACGTTCGCGCGCGCGCTGGTCGAGCAGCTCCGTCTCGCGCCGGCGGCATCGTCGGTCGCGCTCGTGCGGATGGACGACCTCTACCCCGGCTGGACGGGCCTGGACCGGGCGTCGCGGGAGACGGCCGCGACGCTCGTCCGCCCCCACGGCCTCGGCCTCGCGGCGCGCTGGCGGCCCTGGAACTGGGCCGCGGGGACGACGGCCGGGCGCCGCGTCGTCCGCGAGCCGCTTCTCGTGCTCGAGGGCTGCGGATCGGCCGGCGCCGCCGCGCGCCGCCACGCCGATCTGGTGGTCTGGCTCGAGGCCGACGACGAGGTGCGGCGCGTGCGCGCGCTCGAGCGCGACGGCGAGCTCTTCGCTCCGCACTGGGACGCCTGGGACCGCGACTTCCGCTCCTACTGCGCTCGGGAGCGGCCCCGGGAGAACGCCGACCTCGTGCTGGACACGGGCGGCGGGGGAGCGGTGCGCGGCTGAGGGGTCCACTCCGAGCGCTGCGACGCGCGGATGCCGGTGAGAGGCTCGCCCTCGGCGGTGATCAGGCCCAGCCGAGCTCGTGCAGCCGGTCGTCGTCGATGCCGTAGAAGTGGGCGATCTCGTGGACGAGCGTGACGTGGATCTCGTCGCGCAGCGCGTCCAGATCGTCGCACGCGGCGAGGTGCGGCTCGCGGAACAGCACGATGCGGTCGGGCATCTCGCCGAAGCCGTAGCGCTCGCGCTCGGTGAGGGCGACGCCGTCGTAGTAGCCGAGCAGATCCAGGGTCCCGTCCTCGGGCCGGTCCTCCACGACGAACACGACGTTGTCGAGCCCGTCGACCATGTCGTCCGGGAGCGCGTCGAGCTCGGAGATCACCAGGGCTTCGAAGGCGTCCTCGTCCAGCTCGAGCATCCGGGACCTCTCTGCGTCGGCGATCGCTGCCGGTCGCCGGATGTGCGAAGAGGCCCGGAGTCGGAACTCCGGGCCTCTTCCGCTGCATGCACAGCCACTGGGGTGAGTAACGGGGCTCGAACCCGCGACCTCCTAGACCACAACCAGGCGCTCTGCCAACTGAGCTATACCCACCAGGAGCGTGTTCCGGCGGGGTGACCCGCCGAAGCAACTGTACGAGAGTACTACATCCGCGAGGCGAACTCGTCCACGACGGCGGCCGACACGGCCTGCACCTCGGCGGTGCTCGGCCCCGGCTGCTCCACGAACACGGCACGGCGGTAGTACTGCAGCTCTCGGATGCTCTCGAGGATGTCGGCGAGAGCGCGGTGTCCGCCGTGCTTCTTGGGCGCGTTGAAGTAGATGCGCGGGAACCACCGCCGTGCCAGCTCCTTGATCGTGCTGACGTCGACGTTGCGGTAGTGCAGGTGGCCGTCGAGACGCGGCATGAACTTCGCGAGGAAGGCGCGGTCGGTGCCGATCGAGTTGCCGGCGAGGGGGGCCTGCTGCTCCGCCGGGACGTGCTTCAGCACGTACTCCAGCACCTCGTACTCGGCCTCCGCGACGCTGACGCCGGAGGGGATCTCGACCAGTAGCCCGGAGGTCTCGTGCATCGACCGGACGAAGTCGCCCATGTTCTCGAGCGCGGTCGCGTCGGGCCGGATGACGAGGGAGAGCCCCTCGTCGAGCGGGTTCAACTCGAAGTCGGTGACGACGACGGCGATCTCGACGAGCTCGTCGACGGAGAGGTCGAGCCCCGTCATCTCGCAGTCGATCCAGACAAGACGGTCGGGGGCGCTACTCATGCGGGGCAGTCTATCGGCGGCCGCCGACACCCGGTCCGGCCGCCTCGCTCCTCCTACACTGGACCCTCGTGATCACGCTCGCCTGCTGCCTCCTCATCGTCAACGCCGTGTGGAACGCGATCGTCTGGCCGCCCTTCCTCCGCCGCGTCCGCAAGAACCCGCGGGCGCGCGACGCGGACGGCCGCGCGACGACCTTCCTCCGCGTGCACACGGTGCTCATCGGCGTGTCGCTCGCCCTCGCCGTGGTCTCCCTCGTCGTGGGAGTGCTGGGACTCGTCCGGGGCGCCTAGGCCCCGGCGGGCGCGGCCTCTGTGCTTCGGTATCGTGGTCGGAGTCCGCCCCCGTAGCTCAGCGGATAGAGCAGGAGCCTTCTAATCTCTTGGTCGCAGGTTCGATTCCTGCCGGGGGCACTCTCCCTGGGGACCGGGCGGCCTTCAGCAGAGGTCGAGGGCGGCGAACCATCGTTTACTCATCGCAAACGCCTCTCCGCGCTGGTGCGGGCCAGCTCATCGCGGATGCGTCGCAGGCGGTGGACGAGCTCGGGGTCGTGGCGCAGCGCGGCCTCGTCGTTGAGTACTCGGCCGAGGCGCTGGTAGAAGCGCGCGGGACTCCCGAAGTGGGAGCGGATCGCGAGGTCGCCGGCAGCGCCGCTGGGCTGGGCGCGGACGAAGTCGAGCAGTTCGGCGTCAGTCACGCGCGACGTCCGCCGCGGCCGCGCTTCAGGTCGCCGTGCTGGCCGGGCACCTCGTGGCTGTAGAGGTAGCGACCCGCCTCCGGGTTCATCATCACCTTGCCGTCGCGCCAGGCGAGCAACCATGGCGCCTCCTCGCCCGCGTTGCGCCAGGCGCGGACGAACGGGTCGCCCTCCTCGTCGGGGCGCTCGGGGTGGTTCGGGTCGTAACGGGTCACGGGCCTAGCGTGCGGTCGACCACCGACACGGGTGCTCGGTAGAGTCGCCCGCATGAAGCGTTACGTGCCGGTCCTCGCCGCGGTCCTCCTCCTCGCCGGCTGCACGGCCGCTCCTGCACCCTCAGCGGAGCAGGTAGCGCCGACGACGCCCGCCGCTACTACGGCAGAGGCAGCTCCGCAGCCGACCGCAACGTCTCTCTCGACGGAAGAAGCGGCCGCCGCCTATTTGGACGGCGTGTGCCCGGCGAACATCGCTGGGCAGGCGTACAACGACGCGTACGATGCGGTCGTGGCCGCGGGTTCCGGCGCTGACATCGCCCCTCTTCAGCAGGCGTCGGTCACTCTCCGAGACGCGAACCAGGATGCTGCGGTCGCATTCTCCTCGGCCGATACGGTCTGGCCGGCGGAGGTCGACGCGGACATCGACGTCATCGCGAGCTCCTACTTCAAGGATCTCGCGGACCTTGACCGAGTCATCCAGGCCGGGTCGGCAGACGAGGTTCTCGCGATCACGTTCAGCCCGCGCTCCGATGAGGAGAAGGCCGCTGGCCCCCGTGTTCGGACTCTGCTCGGACTCGATCTCGACACCCAGGCCAGCTGCGCTGGACGCTAGAAGACTCGCTCGCCGCCGCGCCACGTCTCGTGGTGGTATCGGTCCGGCGTCGGCCCGGTCGGCGCGTCGTCGGCGACGGCTGCCTCAGCATCAGCGTGGGTGGTGTAAATCCCGAGCACGGTCGGGGCGCTCGCCCAGAGTCGGGTGACCAGGACGAGGTGGTGCTCTGTATCGCTCATCGGTCCAGCCTGCCGGGCGGCGCCGAAGTGCGAGAGTCGAGGCGCGAGGTGCGGCCGCGGTGGCACACTGCACTGCAGCCAGCAACGACGAAAAGCACCCTTCTTGCCACCGACCCAGCACTTGCCCGAACTGACCGCGAGCGGACCATGCCCATCGGGGTCCAGAGGTGCGACGTGAGGTGAGAGTTGGGGGCGCCGCCGACGAGCGGACACCGGAGGCGTCGAAGTCGGTGTTTCATTGGCTGTCAAATCTTGCGAAGGCCTGCTACTCTGCAACTTATGATCGACGATGTAACACGCCGCATCCTCGCCCGTGAGGGCAACCTCCTCTCGCGCCCGCTGTTTGACGGCATCGAGTCGGCAGTTGCGCAGACGACGAGTGCCCTCCGGAAGCTGTCCGAGCGCGACTACCCGCACTTGTTCGCCTCCTCCAAGAGGGCTTATTTCCGTGAAGCCCTGCTCGGTACAGGTCTGCCCTCTGGGTGGACCGTGACCGGTTCACCCAAGATGAATGGTCAAATCATCTTGATGCATGCCGACCTGGGCACAACGTTGCGTGTCCTTGCTGAGAGTCGCGTGACGACAAATGGGGTACCCCACGCTGGGCGCACACTGGCACAACAGGACGCCTGGACAGCGGTTCAGGTTCCGTTGTTCACTCTCCCCTCCGATGTCCGGATAGACCGGCGTTTTCTTCTCCTGGGTGCTTTCGAGAGCCTTGAGCCGAGCCTTCGGATCGTGCGTCCAGTCGCTCCTGGTCGCTATCGCGGCACTGTTCCCTGCGACTACAATTTGGTCCTGCAGCAGGCTGCTGAGAGTTGGGAAGACCGCTCCTTCGGCGGTAGCGATGAAGAAGAGGACCTTTTCACTGTGCGCATCTCGGAGGAAGAGAGCGGCTCTCGCGATGTCTGAAGCGCCTCTAAATGGCGCGCGTCTCGAAACTCTTCGTCGAATTCACGGACTTACGCAACGGGATCTTGGCGCGCGATTGTCTATCCACCCCTCGCAGCTCTCACGCATCGAAAGCGGGGAAAAGCCGCTCGTTTCCAGCCTGGCGCACGCAGCAAGCTCGGCATTCGGCGAACCGCTGTCGTTCTTCACAGTGTCCAACAACCCTGTGCACCTAGGACCTCCGGCATTTCGACGTCGTGCAGCCGCGACGGCCCAAGAGCAAGCGCGCATTCAAGAATTATTTCGTGAGGCGGCGCGGGTCTTTTTCCTCGTCTCGCAAGCGTCGGGCTACCATGCCGCAGCGTTGCCCGTCGTAATAGACAGCTCGGACCCTGAGCGGTTGGCGGAGGACCTTCGTCGAGAAACGGGCATCGGGCGCACGGCTCCCATCGCCAATCTCGTGAGGACTCTCGAGCGCCTCGGAGTAGGGGTGGTCACCGATCTTGACGAGGCCCACGAGGCAGATCGGCGAGATATCTCAGGCATCGCTATGCCCACAGTTCAGAACGAGAGGCCTATCGTTGCCACGCCGATGATCGGGCGGGGTGATGTGCAGAGGATGACTCTCGCGCATGAACTAGGGCATCTAATCTTCGATGGGCGCGCAGCAACAATTTCTTGCTCGACCAGGAGTCCGCAGGAAAAGCGGGCGTTCGCATTCGGTTCTGCTTTCCTGCTTCCGCGGACCGTCGTCGAGGACCGCATCACCGATGCTTCCACGCTTCGTGATTACCTAGAGGTAAAGGCCGATTACGGCATCTCTGCTAAGGCAGTGATGTACCGGGCTATGCGGCTCGGTCTTATCAGTGAAGCCCGGCATCGAACACTGTCGATTCAGCATTCCTCGAGAGGATGGACGCAGGAAGAGCCCGTCGCGGTGGCGGTGGAGTCGCCGCTCCTCGTAAGCCAAGCTCTCACTCGCGTCTATCCCACCGCCACTTTCGCTCGTGCATCCCACGAGCTCGGCGTGGCTCCTGAGAGGCTGCGGCGCTGGACAGGGCGACTAGAGTCGGACGAAGCACACACGGCGCCGGTTACTGTTTTGCGCCAACGTTAGGGGTACGACGAAACGCCCCCTCACCCGGCCGCCGAAGCGGTAGGTGAGGGGGCGTTTCGTCGTGTCAGGAGATGCCAACGAGGCAGACCTGGTTGAGGGCGAGCATCGACGCGGGGGCGACCGGGCTGGGCATGGCGCCCGCGGTCGACTGCACCGCGGCGCGGATGAACGGTGCGGTCGGTACGGCGATCATCGTGGACGACGTCGTTGCCCGGAACGTCGCCGTACCAGACGCAGCCGACCGCGTGAACACCACGTAGAGCACTGTCCCCGCGGGCTGCGCGGCCACCGTGGACCCGAGGTCCCAGGAGTACCAGTTCGACGCCCCGCCGCCTGCCACGAAAGCGGACTGCGCGAGGATCACCCCGGCCGACGTGGCGACGGCCGCCTGGATGGTGGTCGTCGTGTCGTAGACGGTGAGGTACGCGCGGACCTTCGTGATCGGCGTAGCCGACTCGACGGCCACCCGGTGCACCATGGTCGCGGATGCGTTCAGGGTGTAGGTCGAGCTGAAGATCGCCGGGTCAGCGGTCAGGGCGACCAGTCCGTCGCGGGTGGCCGGCCCGATCGCATCGAGTCGGGTGCCGAGCACTCTCACCTGCTCGTTGACCGTGGCCGCGTCCGCCTTCGCCGCGACGATCGTCGCCTGCGCGCTCAGCGCTGAGAGGTCTGCCTTGGCGGCGAGCCCCGCCGTGAGTGCTGAGAGGTCCGCCTTGGCGGCGAGCCCCGCCGTGAGTGCCGAGAGGTCCGCCTTCCCCGCGAGCCCCGCTGTCAGGGCTGTGGTCAGCGCGCGCTTCCCGAGCTCCGCGGTCACGCTCGCGGAGAGGGCGTCGACCGCGGCCGTGTCGGCCTTCGTCGCCAGTGCGGCGCTGTCCGCTTTCAGGCTGAGCGCGCTGCTGTCTGCTTTCGAGGTCAGTGCCGCCTCGACGGCGGTCGCGTCCGCCTTCGTGTTCAGCTGCGCGGCCGTCGCCGTGCCGGCGAACGCCGCTGCCACCTCCGCTGCATTCGCCTTGAGGTCGAGCGCCGCGGACACTGCCGACGCGTCCGCCTTCAGCGCGAGCGCCGACTCGGTGACGAACCCGCTTCCTGATGGTCTGTTGGGCACGGTTCAGTCCTCCGTCATGGGGTCGGGGTAGAAGACGCCGTCGGTGTCCTGCTTCGGGTGGAAGCCGCCGTCGGCACCGGCAGCGCCGGGGTAGTAGACACCGTCGGTGTCGCGAAGGATCGGCACGCGGAACGCATCGGAGGATCCGGTGCCGGCGTAGTAGACGCCGTCGGTGTCCTGCAGGAGCGACAGCTCATCGACCCGGCCGATCTGTCCGACCCGGAACGGGGTCGACTGATCCGACGGGTCGCCGAAGATGCCCGACTCGAGCCGGAGCCGGAGCGTCGCGAGCATCCGCGCGGGCATCGTGGCGGGGATGGTTCCGCGCGTCGTCCAGGTGTCGCCGTCCGGTGACGTGGAGAACGTGAGCGTGCTGCCTGCGTGCGCCATCCGCCACCACCGGTGCACGGCCGGGTCGAACGCGGGGATCTGGAACTGCGTCTGCACGCCGTTCTGCAGCGCCCGGACGTACAGCCCGCCGGCCGAGTAGAAGAACAGCAGAAAGTTGTCGCCGTCGTAGCGGAGGAACCACAGCGCCTCCTGGCTGTACCCGCCGACCCCCTCGGGGAACGCGACCACCTCGATTTGGGCGTAGGACCCGCGGAGGTCGAGGACCGAGCCGCTGGTCGCTGACGCATAGGTCTGCACGGACGGGAGGACGAGCTCGCCGCCGGTGATCGCAGCGCCTCCGCGCAGCGCCCACCCGTACGTGTCGTCGAAGGTGTCCGTCACCGCCGCCGCCCGGCGCTGCGTGAAGGTGACGTCGGGCGTGAAGTCGAACGAGTGGAGGTAGACGTCGATCGGGCGGCCGTTCGCCGGCGCGTCCCCGTTCACCAGCCACAGGTTCATCCGCACGTTCTCGGTGCCCGGGACCTGCACGCCCTCGGTGACGGTGTGCTCGCCGAGGACGACGCCGTTCGCGTCGAGGGTGCGGAAGTAGACCTGGCCGGGCTGCCAGATGAACTCGCCCGTGTACGGCGACGCCGGCGACATGGTGTGCTCGCCCATCCTCGGCTCGATTGGCCCGGTTCGCGGCTCGAGGATCCCCACCGTCGGGTGCACCGAGTACCACTGGCGCGACGGCTCCCCGACCCAGTTCCACTTCGTCGTCTCGATGTCGATCTCGCGGAAGTGCGGAGCCGCCGCGGGGTCGTCGTCGTAGACGAAGAGGCCGAGCACCGGCTTCCAGTCCATCCCGAGCACGTCCATGTCGTAGACCCACCGGTACCGGCCGTAGCCGAGACTGCCCGCCGTGTCCTGTACTTCCGCGCTCGTCCACACACCGTCGACCTGAGCGATGGAGAGTCGCATCCGCCCGTCGCTCTCGACCGCCACGTTCCGGGACGTGCCGCCGAAGTCGTTCGGCCCGGGCGACAGGGCGGTGCCGGTTCGCACCAGCCACGTCCTGCCTCCCCAGCGGATCGTCTGCGAGAGCTGCGGCCAGAGCTGGCGCAGGACGCCGCCGACTTTCGTTCGCAGGACGCGGCCGGTTCGCGGGCGGATCAGGTTCATGCGGGTCCAATCCAGAGATCGCCGTCCGCCATGTTGGCGGGCTCGACTGTACCGAGCCAGATGACGCACACCGCGCCCGCCGGGCGAGCCGTGGAGGCGACCGACCCGTGGGTGACGACCTGCGCGACGGCCGTCATCCGCGCGTCCAGTGCCGCGGCGACGTCGGTCTTCAGCTCGTCGAGGTCCGCGTTCGTGGCGCGCTCCTCGATCGCACGGTCCCGAGCTTGCAGGGCCTCCGGGAGACCGGTGACCTTCGAGCCGTCCAGCGAGACGATCTTCGAGCTCGTGATCGACCCGTCGGGGATGAGCCGGGCGAGCTCGCCGCGGGTGGGCCGCAGGTACAGGTCCGGGTCGACCCCGGTCTGCGGCTGCAGCACCCCCTCGTAGAACACCTTCGCGAGCCGCAGCTGACCGGTGGTGTTCGCGTGCACTCCGTCCGGGACCCGCAGGCCCGGCTCGAGGTGAGAGAACAGCTGGTCGAACAGCGCCGCGCGGATGGTGCGGATGCGCGGGTTGCCGAGCGCGTTGACGATGCTCTCGAGGGTCGGCCGGTAGAACTCGTCGACCAGCCGGTTGTCGGCCCGGTACGGCGCCTCTGGGCGCAGGAGCGCCCAGCCCGCGTCGGACTGGTAGACGACCGGCGCGAACCGGATCAGCGGCGAGACGCCCCACGGGTGGACCGAGTTCACGATAAGCGGGCCGCCCGACGTGTTCTCGATCTCGATCGTGTGCTGCGAACCGACGGCCCAGTTCGGGTCCCGGTAGGTGATCGGGACGGGGCTGTGCGTCGCGTGGAGCGCGGTGCCGTCGCCGCCGAAGCCGTGCCGGATGGTGGTGTCCGTCTTCACCGGGACGCCGTCGACGCGCGCGATGTAGTTCGCGCCCGTCGAGTCGACCGGGGCCATGAGGATCGCCGTCACGCCGCGGCCTGCCCGGACCGTGAACGTCAGCGCGATCTTCGACCCGGCGACCGTGGTCTGCTGAGCCTTCCCCGCGTCGGAGAAGGGGCCGGTCACCGTCGTCCAGGTGCCCGTCTTCACCCACCCCGTGTGCAGGTTCTCGAGGGACTGGTAGATCCCCGCGAGCGCCTCGATGCCGTCGGAGTAGAGGAAGCGGCCGTTCACGAAGAACGGTGCGCCGCCGTCGTCGGGGTTGCGGCCGCCGGAGCCGAAGCCGGCGTCGTTGCTGCCGACGTTGAGCACGACGTCATCCTCAGGCCTGGCCGCGCCCGGGTTGGACGCGTCCTGATACTGAGTGGACGCCGGATTGAGGAGGCGGAGTGCGACGTCGCCGGTAGTGGAGCCGCCGACGTGGTCGATCCGGTAGCTGCCCTCGGAGCCGAGCATCTTCGCGACGAGGTAGCCGTAGACGCTCGTCGGGCCGGTGCCGTGGGCGCCGTCCGCGACATTCAGCGAGTCGCCGTTGAAGATGATCCGCTTGCCGACGTGCGGAGTCGGATCGTTCAGCGGCGTCGCCTGGTAGCCGTACGCCGAAAGTGGCTCGGGCAGCTGCGCGATCGCCGCGTCGACCCGCTCGGCGGTCGCCTCGACCGCGAGGACCATCTGGGCAGAGACGGCCTCGAGCCGGTCGGTCTTGGCCTCGAGGCCCTGCGCCCACAGAGGCAGCGACGTACCCGTGGGGGCGTCGTCGAGCCAGATGCGGTCGAGGTAGTCGACGGTCGAGCCCTCCGCATCCCGCGGGAACCGGAACCGGCGGTTGCGGATCAGGGCCTTGCCGTCGGGACCGAGGAAGCGCTCGATCCACTCGATGTAGTCGTCCGGGTTCGGGGACCTGTAGCCCCGCCACGGCTCGGCGGTGGCGGGGTCGAAGAACCTACCGTCGATCGCGCTGATCAGCTGCTGCGTCGCGGTCAGCTGTCGGCCGTCCGTGGTGCGGACGTCGCTGCTGTACCGGACGTAGACGTCGCCGTTCACAGGCCCGGCGGCGCCATCGACAGTGCGAGGACCGGTCTCGAACCAGTTCGGGACGATGTCGGCCGGGGAGAACGGGCTACGGAACGAGACCGTCGCGGACGAGGACTCGCCGCCCGGGCCGATCGCGACGAGCGCGTACTGGTAGGCGGTGTTCTCGGTGAGCGTCTCGATGACCTTCGCGAAGTCGACGATGGACGCGCTCGAGCGGACGACTGTCGATCCTCGGCGCAGCTCGTAACGGTCGACGTCGCCAGGGACGTCCGCCGGCGCTCCGCTCAGGACGACCGAGGTCGCCTTCAGATCCGAGAACGTCAGCCGCGGGCTGTTCGGCCGCGGCACGACCGGCGGCTTCTCGATGCGGAGGAGGCGCTCGATCGACTTGACCGTCCCAAACGGGGTCGTGGTCTGGGCGCCCCAACGGACGAACCCGTCGCGGTCCGCCGCGGGGAAGTCCTCGAGGGGGACCGTAACTGTCCATGCCTGCCCGTATGGGGCGCCGTCCGCGATCTTCCTGCCGTTGATCAGCAGTGCGCTCGAGAGCGTGTACTGCCGGGGCTCGCTGGTCCACAGGAACGTCACCGCCGACGACGCGACCGCGTCCCTGGCCGGGACGAGGATCGAGACCGTCACGGTCGGGTCGGGCTCAGGGGTCGGCTCCACCGGGTCGGTCGGGTCGCCCGGGTCGACGGGGTCCGTCGGGTCGACGGGATCGGTGGGATCGGTGGGATCGGTCGGGTCCGTCGGCGTCGGGATGTACGACGTCGGCGTGAACATCTCGATCGCCTCGCGCAGTCCCCGCGCGATCGATTCGTGGCCGGCGTCGCTCGGGTGCAGGCCGTCACCGAGTCGCTTGCTGCGGTCGTTCGGCGGGAAGTACCGGTCGATCAGCTCGCCGGGCACACTGCCGAAGGTCCCGTCGCGGCCGAACTCGTCGAACGCCTCGACCTCCAGCTCGCGGAACTTGACGATGATGTCGTTCGTCGGGCGGGGCTCCGGGTACAGCAGGAGACCGGTGAACGTGGTCTGCGCCGGCGGGAGCATGAGCGTAAACGGCATGTCCTGGACGCGGTCGTGCCAGATCCATAGCGAGTCGACGATCAGCGGGTCGCCCGCGGAGCCGTTGTGCTTGATGACGACGGTGTGCTCGCCGGGCGCCAGGTCGCGGAAGTGGATCGGGACGACCGAGTTCTTCGGCTTGTCCGACCCGGCGACGCCCTGCCGCTTCGTCGAGCGGCTGATCGGCGTAGACCCGTCGATCGACCACGTGAACTCCGAGCCAGCGAAGTTCGTCGCCACCTCGAGGTCGGTGTAGCCGAGCATGAACAGGGTCGCGCCGACGCCGGTGAACTTGATCGTTTGCGTCGACCCGGGAGTCGTCGACTTGCGGGTCTTCCCGGAGTACTGGTTCTCGGACTGGACCCACGAGCCGGTCTCGAGGCTGCCGGGGAGCACCTTGGCCTTCGAGCGGTACTGTCCGAGCAGCGCAGTCGTGTTGTGCTTGAACCCGCGCTTACCTGCCTCAGTGGACCAGCAGTAGGCGGCATCGTTTCCGCCCGCCGCCTGCGTGATCAGGCCCCACTTGTTGAACTCGTAGTAGCCGTCCTTCAGGTTCCCGAGGACGACGTCGAGGCGGTGCCGTCCACCGTTGTGCTGGTTGACGGAGGTCACGCCGAGCTCGCGTCCGAAGCGGCGGTGGAAGAGATCCGCGGCCACGTAGTCGGGCTTGTTGATCGCCGACTCTGCGACGACGATGCCCTCCGACGATCCGCTCGCGAGATACGGCTTTCGGAGGACGAGCTCCTTCCACCGCTCGATGGGGTACAGCTGACCCTGTTCCGGTTCTTCGGGGACGGCGGTAGTTCCGAGGGTGCGGAAGGCGACGGGCGCAGCTGCCTGGCCGGGCTCGTCCGCGGTCTCGTAGGTCTCGACGATCACCGTGTAGGAGGAGTCGGGCTCGAGGTCGCGCACGAGAATCCGGGACTCCTCCGAGCCTACCTGTCGCCCGCCGACGTTCAGCCGGTACGCGGTCGGGGTGGGCCCTGACCAGGTGATGATGGCGTCGGTCTCGCCGACCTCGGAGACAGTGACGGCGTCAGGAGTGGGCAGGGGCGGTTCCGGCGGGACGGGCTGACCGTCGCCGCTGCCGAAGGGCGTGGTCCCGAAGGGCGCTGTTCCGAAGCCGGCCATGTGTTACCTCCAGGAGGTCGTCGGGATGGTGGCGGTCGTGACGGACGCGGCCGACGCCTTCTTGGTGAGGGGGATGGCGGTGGTGCCGGTGAGGTTGCGGATCTCGCCGGTCCCCTTCACAGTGAGCGCTCCGCCGGTGACGTTCACCCACGCGGCGGGCATGCCGGTGACGCCGGCCTTCTGGACCACGTCGACGTTCCCCGCGAGCGCGAGGGTGAGCACTCCCGAGGAGGAGCCGGCGACGTTGATCAGTCCGCAGTCGTTGGTGGGGGCGAGGGAGAAGTCGGCGAACGTGTCGCCGATCACGCCGATGGTCGCCTTCACGCGGGTCGAGGGGGTTGGGCCGTAGTAGGAGCCCTGCTCGATGTCGATCATCGCGAGGCTGTTCTCCTGGAAGATCGGGTCGATGATCCACGTGGTCACCCCGGTCAGGCGCATGCCCACGGTCGGGTATCGGGCGTCCTTCTTGGCGCGGGCGAGGCATCCGACGTAGACGGCGGAGTGGTCGAGCGACTCGGCGGCGAGACCCTGCCGGAACCCGATCTCCTCGTAGTCGAGGGCCTGGCAGTTGATGTACGTCGTCCGCGAGTGGATCGGGGTGAGCGGCCACGTGCCGCCGTTCGGGTTCGGGTTGCCCTGCGGCACCGTGAACCCCGCGGTCGGATCGGTGAACCCGGCACACGCGCCGATCGAGATGCAGTCCACGTACCAGGTGTTGCTCGAGCGGGTCTGGAACCCGGCGAAGTCGGAGTCCTTCTCGCCGCCGGAGATGACGCCGTTGACCTTGCAGCCGATGAAGAAGACGCTGTCCGCTCCGTGGTGGGTGTCGAAGCCGGGCGCGTACGTGTCCTCGGTCTTGCAGTCGACGACGTAGACGAAGCGCTGGATGCCGTGTCGGAGGGTGTCACCGACCGCGGTGAGGTAGCCGGTGTTGCCGGTCGGGTTCGTGGTGACGCCGTGTCGGACGTTCGAGAAGACGCAGTCTTCGATGATGAAGTTGTGCGCGGTGCCTTCGAGCTCGACGCCGTACCCGTAGCCGCCCTCGGTGGAGTCGGACGCGTTGGGGAGTCGGAGAACCTGAGCACCGGACACCTTGCCGCCGTGCGGGGACGCGAGGCGATAGGCGTTGCGGTAGCCGGACTTGAACACGTCGTGCTCGTAGCGGCCGTGCACCGCGCCGCGAATGTCGACGGCTGCGGCGCGGGTGATGCCGGACGCGTCGGGGTCAGTGGTGGTGTCGAAGATCATCCCGTCGGTGCGGCTGATGAGGTTCGAGAAGTAGTCCCCGGCGGGGAACTTCGTGGACGGCGCGTAGCCGCCCTGGGAGCCGCCGAGCTTGCGGAGGGAGCGGGCGACGGTGACCTTGGACCAGTCGTAGAGGGTGGTGCCCTTCGTGACGACCTGCCCGTCGGCCGCGATCTTCCCGACGACGGTGCCCTTGCGGGTGACGTTCTCGCCGACCTGGAACGTGCCGATGACGCGGCGGGCGACGACGCGCTTGTTCGACGACCCGTTGTAGTCCTCGCCGTACGCCTCGATCTTCATCTTCGCGCCGGACGTCGCACCGGTGAGGGTGTCGTCTTCGACGAGGGTGGTCGTGCCCGAGATGAGGAACGTGACGCCGAGGATGGTCAGCGCTTCCGCCATGACCGCCTTGCCGGTCTCGCGGGGGGTGTCGCCGTTGCTGAGCAGATCGTGGAGGGTGCTGCCGGGGAGGCTCCACGAGTAGAACCCGTCCGTCGCCGTGCTGGTCCCGGACCGGACCGCGCCGGACGCGACGACCTGCCAGGCCATGTCCGCGCAGAACTTCTGCAGATCGGCGGCCGGCACGTCGAAGAAGTTCGCCGTGTGCTTGTTCTTCACGCCGACGGTCTTCACCGAGAAGTCGAGAACCTCGACGTTCGGGCTGGGCGCGATGAGCTGCCGGACGAGGGTGTTGCCCTCGCCGACGAACCCGCCGACCCCGCCACCGATGAGGTGCATGTTCTTGTCGTTGAAGTTCGACGCCGAAGTGGTCGCGCCGATCTTGTACAGGTTCGGGACGACGATCGCCTTCTTCTGCGCGTGTGCGGCGTTGGCGAGGGCGGTGATGTCGTTGATGACCGGCGCGTCCGGGTCCCACGGGGTGAGTCCCCACTTCGGGTCCGCGGCGTTCAGGTAGCCGACGGTCTGCTCAGCGACTCCGCCGGCCTGCAGCTCCTTGACGGCGACGGCGATCGCGTCGACGAAGGGGCGCCAGTCGGTGCTGTTCGCTGCGGGGGTGGCCGGGATGGTGGTGGGCACGGGTTCTCCTATCGGGGTGGCCCGCGGTGGCTGCCGGGCTGGTGGAACGCGAAAGCCCCCGCCTGTTTGGGCGAGGGCTGAAGGGGTAGTGGAGGGGCGGTGCTACACGGCGCGATGGCGGCCGGCAGCCTGCACAGCGGACGTGGCGCCGGTCGGCTTCCAAAGCCCGTAGTGGAGGCCCACGGCGATCAGGAACGTGGCGAGGCCCGAGAAGACGCCGGTCGCGATGTCGTAGCTCACACCGGCGTTCAGGGCCGCGAGGAGTTCCCCGCCGAGACCGGACGCGAACGCGAGTACAGCGAGGAGGATCGCCTTCACGGCGGCCGAGGTGGCGCGGGTGGTGACGAGGCCCACGAAGAGGGGCAGGACGACGGACACCAGCAGGCTGAGCAGCTGGATCCAGGTGGGGGCGAACGTGATCACGAGGTCTCCTTGGTTCGTCGGGGCTTGATGGGGATGGACTGGTCCGAGCCGGGCGCGGTCTTGAGCAGGTGCGGCCGGAACTTCCGCAGCCAGAGGACGACGACGAGGCCCGTGATGGTGAACGCGACGCACGTGTATACGGCGAGGCGGACGGCGGGGCGCCACCAGTAGACGTCCGGCGGGTACTGCCACCACTCGACGCCGTTGCGGGGATCGATGAAGAGGCTGATGAACACGAGCCCGATGACGCCGATCAGGGACAGCGCGAACAGGAGAACGAACTTCCCGGCGGTCGTCGCGAGCGGGTCGAAGAACACTGGGTAGGCGATGCCGAAGATCACGAGCATGACCGCGATGTAGGCGATGAGGATGTTGGACAGGATCCAGAACGTCGAGTTCGCCGCAGTGAGCACGGCGATCACGGTGTCGGTCATGGGTGGCGGCCCTTCGGCTTGAGCGTGTACTCGAAGTCGTCGCCGAATCCGTTGGACTCCTTGCGACTGATGAGCCAGGCGGTGATGAGGTTGACGCGCTCCTGCTGAGACTCGACGCGCTGCACGGACTCGGCCGCCCGCGCCGTCAGTTCGGCCGGATCGACGCGTCGGATGCGGCGCTTGAACCACTTCATGAGGGCACCTCCCCACGCTTGGGGACGGTCTCCTCGAAGAAGTGCTTCGTGATCTCGTTGGCGGTGAGCAGCTGCCCGTTCTGCTTGAGCAGCTCGCTGTTCGCGACGCGCAGCTCGAGCGCTGACTCCTCGAGTCGGCGGTAGCGTGCACCGGGCACGAGGGACTCGCGGGTGTACCCGATGATCAGGTACAGGCCGAGCCCGATGAAGAGGGACCAGCCGCCGAAGGCCGCCCAGTCGCGGGTGAGTAGGGCGGTGATCGGATCGGCGGCTTCAGTGGCGAGCATTGGTCCTCCTCTCAGAGGGAGGATCGGCTACTTCTGGGGCGCGTCGGTGGGGACGGGGATGCCGAGGTGGCGCATGATCGCGTCGACCTTGTTCTCGGTGTTCGTCGCCCTCTTCTCGACGCGCTCCGCGGTCTCGCGCGCCGCCTTCGAGTCGGCGTGCGCCGCCTGCAGGTCCTTCTTGTCCTGGTCGGTGTAGAGCACCATGTCGTCTTCCTCCTGTGTCGTGTCGTTCTGCTGGTAGGCGCGCGCCTTGGCGACGAGCGCGTCGAGGTCCATCGACGGGCCGGGGCACATCGTCGGGTAGGACGCACCCCACCGGGTGTAGAGCTCCCGGTGCCCGACGACGTGGTCGCGGTCGATGGGGAAGCCGTACCGCGTCGCGACGTCCGCGATGAGCCGTGCGAGGTGCTCGATCGTGCGCGGGTCGAAGCGCCAGTCGGGGGCGCGGGTCGAGTTGATGACCTCGGCGGTGATCGCTCGGCGATCGCACGCGGCGCCCTTCCCGCCGTCGGACGACGACCCGGACGTGAAGGCGCGCATCTCCTCGCGCACGACCCCGGTTGGGCCGGTCTCGTCGACGACGTAGTTCGACGAGACCTCCTTCGTCGGGATGGTCATCATGTCGACGACGCTCTGCGCGCGGGTGTTGTCGGCGTGGTGGACGATGAAGAGGTTCACCTTCGCGCCCTGCCGGGACGAGGACTGCGGCGACTCCTTCACGGAGGCGCGCGCGAGCTTCGAGTACGTCATGGCAGCTCCTAGCTGTGCGATCGGCCGAGGTACGAGAACGTGAGCGCGGAGCCGGCGGTGTAGATCGCCGCCGAGGTGGCGACCATGGTCACCCAGACCTTGACCTCGAGGTTCCCGCCCGGGTGGCTGACCACGGCGCCGTCGAACTGGTGGCGGACGCGCCGGTTGTCGACGTCCTCGCGGTAGTCGCCGACGACCGACTTGCCGTTGAAGGAGCTGGCGACGAGCATCTCGGAGAAGGCCGCGGCCTGGATCGTGTAGTCGCCGTGGATCGTGTAGTCGCCCTGCGGTGCGTTGAGCCACGTTGCGGAGAGGACCTCGAAGCGGATGTTCCGCTCAATGGGGCGGTCGGCTCGCGTGTCCATCTGCGAACGGGGCACCCACTTCACGCGCGGGCGAAGGTCCGGCTGCTCCCAGTACGTGCCCGACCAGTAGAAGAGCTCGACGGTCAGGTCGCCCGCGGTCGGATTGTCGGGGATCGCGACCCAGCACAGGCCCGGGAAGCGCTTGTCGAGCGGGAACGCGTCGCGCTGCGCAATCGACCCTGCGACGGTGCCGGCTCGCTTCGAGACGTCGCGGATCATCTCGTTGAAGGTGCCCGGCATGTTCGGCGGCAGGAACGCGCCCATCTGCAGGGCGTGGGAGTCCGGATCGCGGGTGGGCAGGATCCCGTTTTCGGCCATGTCAGCTCTCCTCGCTGGTGGTCGGCGCGCGTCGGCGGCCGATGATGAATCCGGCGAACACGACGACGGAGTCGCCGGCGGCCGGGTCGGTGATGTGGTCGAGGACCTCGATGCCGGCGAGCAGCCGGTTGTCCTGCGTGCGGACGGTCGCGGTGAGGACGGACCGGCCGCTGACTCCGCTCCGTCCGACGGCTTCGATCGTGCCGATCGGTTCCCGGGGAGTCGCGAGGCCGTCGACGAGGACGGTGCTGCCGTCTCGGGTGATGCGGACGATGTCGCCGTTCGTGGGCATGTAGGAGCCGACGATCCGCAGCGACACCTCCGCGCCGGTCTCGAGGCGCACGCGGGCGCGGTCGCCGTCTGCGCCGAGGAACGTGCCGGTGGTGGTGTCAGGCAAGGTAGGCGCTCACCTTCATCGTCGGCGACGTCATGTCGAGGTCGACCTCCTTGATGCGGATGCGGGCAGAGATGGTCTCTGACCACAGCTGCCCGACATCGCCGGGCTCGAGCCGAGGGTCGACAGGCATCTCGATGGAGACGCCGACTGCGCGCGGGGTGGTGTCGGCGGCGAAGCGTTCCGCGAGGTGCCGGTCGACCTGGAGCTGCTCGGTGAACGCGTCGACCTTGTAGGTCTTCGTGCGCCGCCCCCACGCGCCCTCGACCCGCGGTCCGTACCGGAGGGGCCCGGACTGGATCCGCTTCTCGGCGGTCAGGGTGACCTGGTCGGGCCCTTCTGCGACGACGACGATCCGGTTCGGGACGTCGTTCGAGTCCCACTCGTCGACCTGCACCGAGCCGATCGCGACTCCGGGCGCGCCGGCGAAGGCGCCGTCGTGCAGCGTGAACGTGGGCGCGGGCCACTCGTTGGGGCGGATGCCGACTGACCCGTCCCAGCGCATGAAGGGCACGCCGCCGACGAGGTTCACGAGATCGAACGCCGCCTCGAGCCGGTTCTCCGGGTACTCGACGAGCGCGGACACTGTCGCGTTGCGGTCGATCTGCACGGGCAGGCCGAGCAGGTCGGCGAGCTCGCTTCGCATCGAGCGGCCCACGGTGGACTGCAGGACGTCGGCGATCGGTTCGCGCTGGGTCCCGGCGAACGCGTCGTCGAGTCGGAGCGTGATGGTCTCGGCGGTGGTGCGGCGGGCGCCGCCGATCGTCGCGAGGCCGCGATCATCAGCGCGGGGCTGGGTGATCTCGAACTTCCCGAGGACCGTCGCGGAGTGGAAGCCTCCGGCGCGGACGTGGCAAGTGACCTCGAGCCAGTTCCCGTACGGCGAGAGCGGATCGCTGATGTGCTTCGGTTCGTGGCTTCTGCCGGAGACGTCGGCGAACGCGAGCGTCGCGGATCCGCTACCGCACACCTGCCGGGTCGCGTCGAAGTTCAGCCGGCCAGTCACGATGGGGACCACGGGGATCGACTCGTGGTCCCACTCGCGGAGCGCTCGTGCCGTGTAGGTGACGGTGTGCGTTCCGGAGAGGACACGGTCGAGGCCTGCTGCTGCGGGCCTCACCGGGACGCCCAGCCAACGACCTGCGGCGCCTGCATGGCGTCCGCCCAGGAGGCGAACGTGGCGTTGAAGCCGCTCCAGCCGCCGTTGTCCCGCACCCATGCTTCGAGGTCCGCCCAGGACGCGCGACGGGGGAGCGGCCGGCGCGCCCACCCGAGTGCGACGAGGGAGCGGTTCGCGGCGGACCAGGTGGGGAAGGTTCGGGTGAACCCCTCCCAGCCGTAGTTGTCGCGGAACCATGCGGTCCAGTCCTCGTGGGTGACGATCGCCTCGACGAGCGCGGGGGACGGGGGCTGCACCTCGGTCGCGCGCAGCGCCCACTCGGCGCGGGGGTTCCCGTTGCCGTCGCCTCCCGGCCACCACTGCGGCTCGGGCTGCTCGACGCGGCCGAAGAAGGTGCGCGGGATGAGGGGCGGGACGTTGCCCGCGACGCGGAAGCAGAGGACGCCGGAGCCGAGGTCGTCGTCGTAACCGCCGAGGAGCGCCTCGAGGGCTTCGGCTTCCGCGTCCTGGTAGGTGACGACGTCGAGCGCGAGTCGCGCCCAGCCTCCGCGGACGGTGTTGACGGAGACGGGGACGGACCGGTTCGCGATGGAGACCAGACCTCCGCCCATGGCTCGGGTTCCGCCGGTGATCGCGTTCCTTCCGAGGGCGAGGGTGAGTGCGTTCGCGGGCCGCGTCGGGTCGTGGATGGTGACGGTGCTCGGCTTCGTCGGCATCCTGATGGTGCTCGACTGGGCCGTCGCGAGGACCGCGCCTGCGGCGTCGACGGCGGTCGCGGTGTAGGTCACGGGGAGGCCGAAGGGCATCTCGAAGTCGCGGACGAAGAGGTCGTCGTTGCGGTCGAGCTCGACGAAGCCGCGGGTGAGGAAGTCCCGCCGCTCCTGCCTCCGCGTCACGGTGACGGTCGAAGTCCCCTCGGGCGGGGATTCGACCGTCACCTCGGCGTGAGGAGTGAGCACTCCGAGGGGGCGCGCTGCGGCAGTGACGATCATGGTCAGCTCCACTTCCCTCGTTCGCGGTCCTGCTGGATTCGGTCGGTCGCCTCGCGCACGACGCCGCGCACCGATCCGAGGAACGCGCCAGTGTCGAGGTAGAGGTTCCCGAGCAGCTCGCGCGGGCTGTTGTCGGTCGTCGCGGGCGCGGCGACGAGGACGCCACCGTCGGCCATCGGCTGGACGCCCATCCGCCGCATGGTTTCCACGAGGATCGCCATGGATCGCGCGGACCCGTCGAGGGGGATGTACGACTCGGGGACGTCCGATCGGTCGCCGACTACGCGCCACGTGGATGCGGGGACGACCTGGGCGACGGACTGCATCGGGGTCAGCCCCCGCATGCCGCCCTGGGCGTAGAACTCGATGATCCCGCCGGCCGCTTGGTAAGCGGCGGCCACGGCGCCGCGGTCGGCGCCGGTGGTCTGCACGACCTGGTTGATGACGACGTCGCGCCGGCCGGGGATGTTGTTGAGGTCGCGGACGAACTGCGCGATCTTCGCGGACGCGCCGGCCGTGTCGGCGGTCACGACGACGGATCCGTCGGGCAGGGTGACGATCGCGTTCCCGAGGAGCTCGACCTTCCCTCGCTCGCCGTTCGCGTTGGAGTCGAAGTAGGTGCTCTTCTGGCCGGGCGTCTGGTTGATCGTCCCGATCAGGTTCCGCGCCTGCTCCTCGGTGAGGCCCATCTGCACGAGCTGTCCGACCAGGGCGTTCGTCGCGGTGTCGTAGCGTCCGGCGAGCTGCTCCTGCGACTCCCCTGCTGCGCCGGCCGCGGCGACCTCTTCGGACATCGCGGCGATCGAGTTGCGGACCTGCTGCTCGAGGATCGCACCCGACTCGGAGGTGGAGAGGTTCGCGAGGTCGACGCCGTCGAGGGCGAGCTTGGAGCCGTCGGCGGAGTAGCCGACGCCGTCGATCGCCGTCGCGAGGCGGAGGCTGGCGTCGTTGAGGTAGCCCATGGCGACCGCTCCATCGCCGAACTCGTTGAGCTTGACGCGCGCTTCGGAGAGGGCGCCGCCCATGTTCTCGCGGAGGTTGTCGGCGGCGGTGTTCGCCTTCTCGTCGAAGCCCTCCATGTCGTCGATGAGCGTGTTCAGGCCGGTGAGGTCCTGGTCTCCGGGCAGCCACTCGAGGAAATCGCGGAGCCCGATCACGGTGTCTCGGAGCGGACCGGCAACGAACTCGCCGAGCGCTTCCCCGCCGGAGGCGGCTGACTCGACCATGGAGTCGCCGAAGTCGAGGGCTCCGTTGGCGAGGTCGAGCATGAACTGCAAGACCGGGCCGCGGTTCTCGGACACGAAGGTCGCGAGCTCGCCGAGCGGCTCGGAGAAGGCGGCCGCGAGGGCGCCCTTCATGCCGTCCGCGGCGACCTCGATGTTGCGCTGCGCCTGGTCGAGCTTCGACGCGTCGTTGTCGGCGAGGGTGCTGAACATCTTCTGCGCTGCGCCCTGCACGCCGTTGAGCTGCTCGACGGCGGTCGAGAGGTCGAGATTGAAGAGGGCGTCGCCGAGGTCCTCGGCCTGGGTGCCGAACAGGGCGACGGCCGCGGCGTTCCGGGCGACGGGGTCTTCGATGGCGCGGAGTCCGTCGAGGACCTGGTCGAGCCCCTCGCGGGCGTCGGCACCGCCGCGGGCGATCTTCGCGGTCATCTCCTCCGCGTTCATGCCGAGGGCCTGGAAGCCCTCGGCGCTGGCCTTCGACCCGTCGGTCGCGCGGATCTGGAACTCCTTGAGGGCGTCGGCGGCGAGATCGCTGTTGCGGGCGCCGCCGACGAGCCCCTGGTTCACGAGTCCGAGGGCTTCCTCGCCGGAGAGGCCGAGGCGCTGGAAGAGGGCCGGGTACTCGGTGAGGGTGTCGAGGAGGTCCTCGTTCCGGTTCAGTCCTTCGCGGGCGCCGGTGGCGAGCAGGTCGAAGGCCTCGTCTGCGGACTTCGCGAGGCCGGTGCGGAGGAGCTGGGTGACGGCGACGGCGACCGGCTGGACGTCTTCGCCGAGGACGTCGGCGATGCCGGAGAGCCCCTCGACGACGCGCTTCGCGTCGCGCGTGGTGGTGTCCGGGTCGATGAGGTCGAACTGCAGGCCGAGGCGGGTGATGTCCATGTTCTGCTCGATGGACTCGCCGAAGCCGTTCGCGTAGGCCTCTGACGCGGTCCGCCCAAGTCGGACGGCGTCCTGCTCGCTGATGCCGGTGAGTGCCTCGAGGCGGTCGAAGCTGCGCTCCTGCTGAAGGCCGTCCTGGATGGCGTCGAACAGGGCCTTCCCGGCGGCCTGGCCGATGCCGACGACGGCGCCGACGATGGGGATGCTCGCGAGCGCGCCGAGGATCCCGGCGGCGAGGTTGGCGCCTGCATCGTCGCCGCCGCGCTCGCCGGCTTCGGCCGCGTAGTCCGCGACGGACGAGAGCTTCTGCTTCGCGCCGCCTTCGTTCACGTCGACCTGCATCGTGGCGCGGGCGCCCTCGAGGCGGGCGAGCGCCTTGCGGGCGGAGTCAAGCGCGGCCTCCGCCTTGTAGGTGTCGGCGCGGACCTCGGTCGTAGCGGGCTGAGCGCGCAGCTGCTCGAGCTGCGCTTCGAGGCGGCCGACGCGGTCCTGCGCCTGGTCGACGTTCGCGTTCACGCGGACGGCGACGTCCTGGGAGACGAGGCGCTTCGCGGCGCTCTCGACCTTCCCGAGCCCGTCGACGGCGTCCTGAATGTCGGCCTCGACGTCGATCTGGGAGCGGGCGCTGGTGAGTCCGGCGAGGTTGCGGCTGAGGCGCTGGAGCTGCGCCTCGGCCTTCTTCACGTCGGCGTCGACGTCGAGGCCGCCGGCGCCGAGCGCCTTCAGCTCTTCGAGTCGCTGCTCGACCCGGGCGATATTCTTCTCGCCCTGGTCGATCTTCAGGTCGATCGAGGCGACGGTCTTCTGGGAGACGAGCTTCTTCGCGGCCTTCTCAACCCGCTCCATCCCGGCGATGGCGTCCTTCTCGTCGGCGTCGATCTTCTTCGTGATCGGCTTCGACTCGATGCGCTGCGCGGTCGTCTTGACGAACTGCTCGGCGGCGTCGATGTCGGTGGTGTTCGCGGAGAAGACGACTTCGAGGTCGACGACGGGGTTCGCCATGGGTCACCTCCGGGTGAGTACTTCCCGCAGGCGGGTGGGGGAGTCGATGAGGGTGAACAGGAGCGCGCGGATCCCCGGCCATGGGCGGGCGAGGACGGCGGGGTCGTGCAGGTCGACGCCGTTGATGACGAGCTCGGCGACGACGGCGCGCCAGTTCTCGACGAGCGCGGTCGCGGTGACGTCGACGGTCGACGCGGGTGTCGCGCCGACCGTCGCGCTGTCGGCAGTGGGCGCGGCGCTGAGGGGTGGGGTGCGGTAGTCGGCGAAGACGGGGACGCCGTCCTCTTCGCCGATGGGGTCGCCGATGCCGTACTGCGCCCACTGCTCCGGGGTGAGCGCGCCTACGCTTTTGGGCTGTCGGTGCCCGCCTCCTCGGCGTCAGCGTCGCCGTCCTCGAAGAAGAGGCGGGCCATGGCGTCGGCGTACTGGCGGCCGTGGGTCCAGTAGTAGACCGAGTAGTAGGCGGCTCGGTCGATGGTGGTCGGGTGCAGGCCGGCGGCGACCATCTGCTGATGCACGTCACCGAGGGCGGGGTGCTCGTGCTGGCCGATGGTGTCGAGGACGGACTGCACCTCGTCGGGCACGGATTGCTTCCTGAGGCGGGCTTCGCCGAGGACGGCGAGGGCGAAGAGCTTCCCCATCTGCTCGGTGCTGGGCGGCGCCACCTCGTAGGTGACGCCGCCGTACAGCAGCCGCAGCGGCGGGATGGCCCAGGCCTCGAAGTCGACCGCCGGCACCTACGCTCCGCGGGTGTAGACGAGCGGCGCGGACACTCCGCCCGGGGTGGTGACGACGACGGGCACGGCGCCCGCGTCGCCGGCGGGCATCTGCAGCGCGATGGTGGCGCCGCTGATGGGGAGGAACTCGACGGGGTCGCCGTCGACGGTGACGGACGTCGCGCCGAGGAGGCCGCTGCCGTTGAGGGTCACGAGGTCGTTGTCTCCGGCGAGCTCGGGGACGATGTTGCCGAGGATGGGAGCGGTGACGCCCCAGCCGGGGAACGGGTTCGGGATGCGCTCGTACTCGCCCTTCCCGGTGAGGGTGTAGGCGAACGTCTCGTTGGCGCCCTCGGGGCCGGTGTTGGAGCGGCTGCGGGAGACGGTGAAGAGGCCGCGGCCGGCGTCGTTCGGGTTCGGCTTGCCGGTCTCGGGCTTGTGGTACCAGCGGACGTCGACGACTGCGGCGTCGCCGGTGGAGCCGGTGCCGATCCGCGCCTCGAGCGCCTCGATCTCGGGGAGGTAGAGCCCGGTGGTGAGCGACCGGTTCACGAGGAGGCTGAACGCGAGCGAGATCGACCAGCCGGTGACCTCGTCGTTCGGCGCGCCGAGGTCGTCGTAGGTCTGCGCGGACGCGGTCTGCGGCGCGGGTGTGCGGTCGAGTCCGAACAGGCGGCGGATGGGCTGCCAGATCGGGTTCGCGTAGGTGCCGAGGTTGACGTCGGCGCCGTGCTCGAAGGACTTGCCGAGGGTGACGCCGGCGGGAAGGGGGACGCGGTTGCTCATTCTGAGGCCTCCGGGTTGTCGAGGGTGATGGTGTAGTTCTCCGAGCGCTGCTCGCGCCCGTTGTCGTCGGCGCCGAGAGGCCCCATCGAGGTGCGGCTGATGCCGTTGATGCCGCCCCCGCGGGGGCGACCGTGAAGGACGAGGAACGCGAAGTGCGCGAGGTGGTCGGCCCCGTCGGGGCGGCCTTCCTCTCCGCGGATGGTGAGCTGGACGCGGCGGGTCGGCGCGCCGGAGTCGTCGACGGAGTCCGAGGATCCGTAGACGCGGACACCGATGGCACGGTCGGGGGTGGTGTCGATCGGGCCGTAGAAGATCCCGACCTCGGCCGCGGTGTAGGCGGGGCCGTGCTCGCGCCAGGCCCACCCGGGAAGGCGGCCGAGGATGGCGCAGACGAGCTTCGTCAAGGTCGCGTCATCCACCGAGCTGTGCCCTCACTGCGGCGGCGACGATCTGGCCGACGTCGACCTCGAGCGCGGCGTTCTCGAGGAACTTCGCCTGCCCGCCCTTCGGGTGCTGGAAGTCGAGGCGCTCGTGGACGAGGAACGAGTAGGGCGCCGTGAAGCGGACGGTGGCGGTGAGGTCGTCGGCGACCACTCGGCCCGAGCGCTTGAGGCGGCCGGTGCGGACTGGGACCCTCTCGCGTGCTCGGGCGAGCGTCTCGCGCGCCGCCTTCTCGATGCCGTCCTGGGCGGCCTTCTCGACGTCGGTCAGGATCGGCCGGAGCATCTTGGGCATGGCGTCTCCTCGCTACTTCAGGGACAGGACGAGGTGGGAACTGAGCGGCGGCGGGTTCTCCTGGCGGCTGACCGCGAGGACCACCGCTTCTCGCTCGCTCTCGGTGCCAGGCCAGACCGTGACCTTCGCGCCGGCGCGGACCGCCGAGTCGAGTGGAACGGTCACGGTGGATGAGGACACCGACTGCGCTCCGTCGGCGGTGCGGACCAGCTGCTGCTCGTCCTTCACCTCGGCGCGGAGCTCGCGACGCGGGCCGAGCGTCGAGCCCATGCCGCCGCTCGCGGAGACGTCGCGGACGACGACCGTGTGCGGGAACCAGAAGCTGCTGCCCCAGCCCATCAGTAGTCGCCTTCCGGCCACACCTTCGCGACGTGGCCGCCCTTCGGGAACGAGCCGATCGGACCGACCGCTGCCGCGCTGCCGGAGCAGAGGTAGCGGAGCGCAGCCCGGTCGTCCGATGAGAACGCGGACGCGACGTCGAACGACATCGACGTCCCGTTCCTGTTCATCGACCGCACCCGACTCATCTCAGGGTCGGGAACCGACTTCGCGATGCTCTTCAGCAGCGCGATTGCGTCCTTCCCCTGCTCCGTCTCGCCGTCCAGAGTGCCGAGACAGGGGGCGATGGTCCGCGCGTACGCGAGCACCCGCCGGCCGAGGTCCTCGTCCGAGCTGACGTTCGAGTGCGTGATCACGCCCATCGCCCCTCCTCGTCACTTCTTCGGGGTGCCGACGAGCCCGATGGACTCGACGTGCTTCAGCGACGCGGCCGTGTAGCCCGACCCGACGACGTCGCCGCGGTACAGGTACCGCTCTCCGCCGTCCTTGAGGGCGAGGACGACCGCCGCGCCGAGGACGACGCGCTGCGGCGTCTCCGGGTCGTTCGCGGGCTCCTGCGCGGCCTTCTCGGCCTCGATGCGCTCGGCTTCGGCCTTCTCAGCGGCGGCCTTCTGCTCCGCGGTCTGTGCCGCGGCCATCAGAGACCGGTCCCGGTGATCTTGAGGCCGGCGCGCGCCTCGAGGACGACCGGCACGGCCACGCGGCGGGCGCGCAGACGGTACTGGTCGGTCTCGTCCTCGCGGATCGACTTCGTCTCGACACCGAAGGTGCCGGACGAGGCGTAGCCGGGGGAGTTCAGGTTCTCGTCGGCCATGCCGCCCAGCTGCTCGCGGTCGAGCAGGAGCGGGTCGGTGCCGATGATGTGGGGCGACGTGACCCACGTGAATCCGAGGAGGTTGACCGGAAGGGCGCCGTTGACGATCGGGTTGCCGTTCTCGCGGGGGAGGACGTTCGCCGACACGAACAGCGACATGACCTTCGCGTACTGCGCGCCCGAGAGCGCGACGGTGTCGAGGTCCAGGCCGAGGGCGAGGTCGTCGCGGTTGGCCTTCGCGGCGAGCAGCGCGCCGACGACGTTGCCGACCGACGTCCACGCGGACGACGCGTAGGTGTCGGTGATCTTCGACGCGATGACGGCCATCGCGATGCCGTCGATCTGACGGATGACGCCGTTCGAGAGCTTGGTCAGCGCCCGGTCGACCGGGTTCTGGCCGAGCCGCGAGATGGCCTCGTCGGTGACGACGGAGTCCAGACCCCACTTGGTCGTCTTCGCGGCCGCGAGCTCACCGCGGGTGAGTACCGTGATCGGGTACTCGCCACCCGGCTCGATCGCCTCAGGAGCGTCGGCGGGGAAGATCTCCTCGCCGGTCTCGTAGAAGATCCCGCCCGCGGTCGCCTGGAAGCGTCCGGCGAGCAGGAAGTCCGCGATGAACCGCTGCGAGGACAGGTCCGCGACCCGCTTCGCGATGACTCGCGGGTTGTTGAGGAGCAGGTGGATCTGCTCCGCGCTGAGTGCTCCCGTGGGGCGGGGCACCGGGTAGGTGTACGACGCCATGTCGTCCTCTCCTTCTAGATGAACAGGACGTCGATGACGTCGTTGTCGTTGGTGGCGGGCTCGAGGGCGAGCCCGATGGGGTTGGTGGTCGCGCCGACGGTCTGGATCTTCCCTGCGGCGGCCGAGGAGACCTTGGCGCCGGCGGCGATCGCGCCGTTCGCGGTGAGACGCTGCACGCCGCCCGCGCGGGTGAAGACGGTGACCTTCTCGCCGGCCTTCGTGTCGGTGGCGGCGACGCCCACGACAGCGGCCGAGTCGGCGGCGGCGGGACCGACGCTGCGGGGGCCGGTGACGGCCACGAGACGGCCGCCGATGACGTCCGCCGTGACGGCGAAGGTCACCGCCTGGCCGGGCTTGAACTGCGGCTGGTAGTCGCCCATGGTCAGGACTCCTTCGTGTCGGTGGTGGAAGCCCAGCCCGCGTCGGCCATGAGCTTGTCGTCGGCCGAGGGGATGCCGTCGGCGTGGCCGACCTCGGTGACCGGGATGACAGTGTTCTTCGGGAGGAGCTCGATGAGGGCGGTGGTGCCCTCCTCGTTCTTCTCCAGCTGCTCACGCCAGGTGGTCGCGTTCGCGGGCGCGATACGTCCCTCGCTGAGGGCGGCGGTCAGGACGCGCTCGCGCCGCTCGGCGGCCTGGTTGGCGAGGGCCTGGACGCCGGCGGCGGCGTTGGCCTGCAGCTGCTCGAGCTGCGCGGAGTCGATGAGGGTCGTCCCGGTCGGGATGGCCGGGGCGGAGTTGCTGGGTCCGGCGAGCTTCTCGTCGACGAGAGCGAGGAGCTGCTCGTCGGTGAGGGCGGCGTCGGTCGCGCCGAGCCGCTCGCGGAGGCCAGCCTTGAGGGTGTCGCTCACGGGGAGCTCCTTCCGGTTGGTGTCTCCCGGCTCGGTGGAGCTCGGGAGGTCGAGGGACGCGAGCGACGGAATTGCCGCTCGCGCCTTGGCCGAGAACCGCGAGCGGTCCACGGGGTTCGTGGTGGGCGCGTCGACCCACTCGTCGGCGAGACCGGCGGCGACGGCCTCTTCGGCCGTGTACCAGGTCTCTGCCTGCATCGCGGCTCGCCAGGTGGCGCGGTCGCCGCCGGCACGGCCGACGTAGACGTCGGCGATCGAGTCCGACAGCTTGTGCAGGATCGAGGCGACCTCGTCCATGAGCTCGGCGTTCCCGTAGGCGCCGCCTGACGCGTCGTGAATCATGAGCTGCGATCCGCGGCTCATGACCACGCGGTCACCGGCCATGGCGATCACCGACGCGGCCGAGGCTGCCAGCCCGTCGACGTGGACGGTCACCTGCGCCTTGTGCCGGCGGATCGCGTTCATGATCGCGATGCCGTCCCACGCGGCTCCACCAGGGGAGTTGATGTAGACGTGCAGCTCGTCGACGTCGAGAGCCGCGAGTTCCGTCGCCATGCTCTGCGCCGAGATCCCGCCGCCCCAGAAGGACTCGCCGATCTCGTCGTAGATGAACACGTCGGCGGCGGATCCCTGCTTCTCCTCGACCGCGTTGCGCGGGTCGATGCGGAACCAGGGCCGCGCGTGCGCGGGTCCGGTCATGACTCCTCCTTGGGGGTCGTCGTCGCGCCGCTGAAGAAGGCGGCGACCTGGTCCTGCACGGGCGTGCGAGGAGCGGGGAGAGGACGGGGCTCGTCGCCCTTGACTGGCAGGCGGTACTTCTGCCGCATGAACGCCTCGAGGTCCTCGTCGGGCTCGATCGCGCCCGAGTCGAGGAGCAGCTTGAGCGCCTCGGCGGTCGCGGGCGCCTCGGAGCCGATCTTCTTGAAGACGATCCGCGGCGCGGGCTCGGTCTCGCCGAAGTTCAGGTCGACGAGGTCCTCTACGACGTGCTGTTGCGTCACGTCGGCGATGTGCTGAGCGACCGCGTTGAGGGAGTCGGTGAAGAAGTTCGCGAACGTCGATCCGAGCGCCCAGGATCCTGTCTGCGTCCCGAGGTTCAGGAAGTGAGCCAGGACCGCGCGGGCGATCTGCTCGTCGTGGTACCGGATGGGGTCGTCGGTGTCGGGCAGGGTGCCGGTGACGCCCTTGAACTCGAACGTCGCCCCGTTGGGGATAGAGGCTCCTGCTGCCTCGCCGGCGCGCGCGGCCTTCGCCATCGCCAGGCCCGCGTCCTTCTCGGACTCGCGGTAGCTGATGATCTGGTCGACGTCGGCACCTTGAGGGGCGTCGGCGCCGGTGTAGACCGGCACGCCGAGGCCATTGCGCTCGGCCGTCAGCGCCTGGACCCGCAGGATCCGGTCCTTGAGGAGCCAGTTCTTGTACGCCGTCCGCAGGATCGAGCGTCCGAGCCAGTTCCCGCCCTCGCGATCGTTCACGTAGGCGACGAGACGATCGACAGGGATCTTCACCGGCTCCTTGCCGGTCCGCCCGTACTGGGTGATCGACACCAGGCCGCCGTCTTCAGCGACTTCGATGCTTTCGATGGTCCGCGGCGGGCGCCACGCGAGCTTCGCGAGGCGCGCCTGGCCGTTCTCGAGCTTGTAGACCTGCTCGAAGAAGCTGTGCCCGAAGGGGAGCTCGAGCAGTGCGAGCCGCAGGTGCTCACCCCACGAGAAGCGCCCCTTCGTCCGCAACGGCGCGGCCGGCGGTCGGCCCATGACGGGCAGGTTGAAGTCCGCGGCGATCTGATCGACGACCTCGGGGCGGGCGCCGGCAGGGTCCACCATCCACTCGGCCGACATGATCGGGAACATGACCGCTCGGAGCACCGAGCCGACCTGCGCGTCCTCGGTGCGCATCCGGTCCTGGACCTCGATGCTCTTCGGCCACTGCCAGTCCGGGTTCGTCTCGTGCTGCTCGTCACCGAGCATGGTCCAGGTGGCGAGGGCGCCCTTCTGGTAGCCGATTTCGGCCATGTGAGCCCCTTCCTAGAATCTGGCGGTCGCCAGGTTGACCTCGGCGCGCTCGGAGGCGTCGCGAGTGACGAGCTCGGCTTTCGGCGGTGGCGGAGCGATGGCCTTCGGTGCCGGTGGCGTGAGCGCCTCGAGGGCGTACAGCGCGGCAGTCATCGCGCACAGGCCGGCGATGTCGACGGGCAGCGACTTCCGCCGCGACCAGGCCTCGTTCTCGCCGTAGTCGGTGACCACGCCGCCCTCGACCGCGATGTCGATCTCGGGCTGCTCGACGACGACGACGTCGCGGTCGCGGACGTGGTCGCGGAAGCGACCGGTCGCAAGCGCGAACTGGCCGCCCTCGAGCGCGTGCACGGTCAGCCCCGCCTTCTGGAGGCCGTCGATGAACTCGACCGCGGGGACGCCCTTGCCCTGCAGCGCGACCTCGCGGTGGCCGGAGGCCTTGGCGAGCTCGGCGAGGTAGTCGACGACGCCAGCCCACCCGGGCAGCTTCGTCCGTGCGGTGACGAACGGGCGCCCGCTGCTGGTGGTGACGGCGGCCGCGATCCAGGTCGACTCGCGGTTGTGGCCCATGTCCAGGCCCCACACGGTGCGGGCCCCGGCGGGGATGGTCGCGAAGACCGTGGCGCGGTCATGGTGGAGGGCCTTGAAGTCCTTCGGGTCGATGAAGCTGTCGACGTTCGCGGTCACCCACTGGCACAGGACCTCGGTCCGGAAGCCTGCGTCGGTCATCCCGCGGATGTCGGCGAGGACCGCCGGCACGGTGAGCGGCCCGTGACCGATCGACGGGTTCGCCTGGAGGATCCCGTCGACGTCGTCCTTCGGACAGCCATCGGGCGCCGACCACTCGAAGAGGCCGAGCGACACGTCGCGCGTGTTCGCGTACTCCTCAGCGGAGACGAGGCCGGCGCCGACGTACTCGTCCCAGTCGTCGATGTCGCTGATCCCGGCCTCGCGCTGCTTGATCAGCACGACCGCGCCAGCGTCACCCGCGTTCGAGAAGCCGAAGAGCATGCCGTTGAAGAACGACTTCGACGTCTGCGACACCGCGTTCCACGCAGCCCAGTCACGCTGCTCGCGCATCTCGTCCATGAGGACGCGCGCCGCGGGCTTCCCACGAGCGTTCTTCGCGGCGCGGATCTCGTAGTGCGCTCGGGAGCGCGCGACGATCGCCTCCTTGCCGTTCGTGTCGACGACCTTCGCCGTCGCGTCCTGGAGCGCCTCGAGCGCGAGCTCGGCCTCCTCCTCGGTCTCCGGCTTCGGGTCGCACCAGACCTTCACCGCAGCCCACGGCTCACGGGCGATGTCGAGGTTCTGCGCGACACCGACCACCTTGAACTTCAGCGGCGGCGTCCGGTTCGGGTGCCGCGCGGAATCGACGAACAGCCACCAGGTGGCGAGCACCGACGCGAGCGTCGTCTTCCCCTGCTGACGCGCGACGAGCACGATGACCCGGCGGAACCGGTACGTGCCGTCCTCACGCAGCTCGAGCGCATGGATCAGGAGCCACTTCTGCCACGGGTACAGCTCGACACCGAGGACCGTCAGCGCGAACGCGATGACCTCGAAGCCGAGCGACGTCTCCGGCGTCAGCTCCCGAAGGGGCTTCGTCCACAGGCGCGGCTCCGTCCGGCCGAAGAGCTTCGTCGGCACGGGCACCTCCTCGTCACGCGGTGATGCCGCGCCCCTCCTTGAAGGCCGCGAGCGAGCTGACCTTCTTCGACGGCTCCGGAGCGATGACGGCCGGTTGCTGCGCCGGCGGCTCGGGCGCAGCCTTCTTCCGCCGCGGGCTCGTGTCGTAGAGCTGGTTCGCGAGCTTCAAGTACTGCCGGTACTCGGCCCGCGGCCGCTGGCCGCCGCCGGCGTCGAGCTCGTCGGCGAGCGCGCGCAGCATCTCGACGACGGGCGCCGCCTCCGGCACCTGGACGAGACCGGTCGCTCGGAGGTACCGCGTGAGCGCGGCCCGGTGGAGCCGCGGCGGTGAGGCGTTCGACGTCGCCATGAGCGTCACCCCCCTGTGCAAAATCGCGATCGGGATCCCGGGGAGGGAGGACCACCCCCCGCGGGAGTGGTCCGCCCCCCAGCGAGAGGCTGGATTTTCTGACGGATTCGGCCGGGCGCCGGCCGAGAGGGGCCGATCGGTCACCACCAGTCGGGCATGGGTGCGCCGAGCCCCGGTGTGGGGGCGCGCTTGCCGCGGCTGGTGTTGCAGTGGAAGTGCGCGTGCCGGAAGTTGTTCGGGTCTCGGCGCAGCTCGGGGTAGTCGTGCCAGGACTTCGCGTGGTCGAGGTTGTGGGAGTCGTCGGTGGTCGACGGCTTGGCCTCGTAGTCGATGGGTGTGTGGCAGAGCCAGCAATCGGCGGCGGGGTCGCCGGCGGCCGCGAGCTGCTTGCCCTCGGTGAAGAAGGCGTCTCGGAGGCGGTGGTCCTCTCGAGTGTTCTCGCGCGGCATTGACCCTTGCCCTCTCTGCTTAGGGAGTGAAACGCTTCTGCCTTGTCCAGAAGTCGCCTTCCCAAGGCGCTAAGTCAATCAACTCCTGCGCTCGGCCGACGGCACCATGAAGAGTCGCCGCGTCGATGGGGACAGAAGCATCGGTGCCTCTCTCGTCAGCCACGGATATCCGGTCGTCAAGGTAGGTGATACCCACCATTGGCGACTGCATCGGCTCAGTACCTTCGCCGAAGCTAATAAGCTCATTGCCTAGAAAATCCGTTCGGGTTGGTCGCCCATGGCGTCCTTCTCGAAATCGCCGCTGTTCGAAGTGGTGCAAGGTGTTCCGAACTGCGTTGAGGTCCGGCAAGGCCGCGTCCCACTTATCGATGATTGCTTGCGCAGGCTCGATCCAGCGCGCAACTCGTTTCGCCATCTTCCGATGGTCGTCGAGCGAAAAGACGAATGCCTTGGCGTACATAGTTTTGGCCGCCGACCAATACTCCGCATTGAATCTACCTGCAGCGATGAGCTGAGCAGTTTTGTTGCTTTCTTGCTCCGCTAGCCACCAAAGAAAAGGGGGCCAGCGCAGAAAATCTCGATCCTGCGTGGGCGCCATGAAGTGCTTCGCCTCTTCTGGCCGTTCGTCTTTGAATCTGATCAGATCAGCGCGTGACCGCTCATCCCGCTCTCGTTGCTGCTGGCCCCAATCCCGAGCAAAGGGGGTGATCGAGGCGCCAGACTGCTGACGCCTCGTGAAGCTAGTGGCCTCTGCCGCGCGGGTGAAGCCATCCAGGGCGATCGACGTCTCTAGGAGGCTGTCCTCGATGGCGTCGAACGCCAATTCGAGATTGTGCGCTTCGGCATGGCTGCGGGCGATTGAGGTGCTGGGATAGACGAGACGCACTGCTTGCATGGGCTGACCGTATCGGGTGATGCGGGCGCCGTGCCGTGTGTCGACGGCTGTCGGCGCCCGCCCTGGTGACCCGTGCTGCCCGAACCCGGAGGGTCAGTACCGGGCCGGGGCCGGAAGGGTGCGACCCCGGGAACGACGAAACCCACCGGGCCGCTGTGCGGTGGTGGGTTTCGTCGTGATCATTACTCTGGCGGGCCTCACACCGTGCCTGTCAAATCTTCGGGGCAAATCGGCTCGATTTCTGGTTGAGGATCGACCGGCGCAGCCATGCGGTGAGCTCGGCTTCGTCGATCTCGACGTGCTGGTCGCTGATGCGGCGGTGGGGCATGCCGTGGCGCATCCACCTCTGGATTGTCCAGCGGGAGCGGCGCACTCGGCGTGCTGCTCCGCGGACCGAGTACACCTCCTCGGTCATGCGGCGGCGGCCGCCGGCGGCTGGTGGCAGGTGCAGGTGCAGTCGGTGGGCTCGTCGGCGTCGTAGTCCCATGCGTCGCTGTTGCACGCGGGGTGCTTCCCGACGACGCACTCCGGGTTGAGGGGTCTAGGCACGGTCAGTCTCCGGTCCGATGCAGTCGGGGCACCAGCAGGGACCCTCGTCGAGCGCCCCGGTGCTCGCGAAGCGGGCGGCCTCGTCGTGCCACTCCTGCCAGCTGGTGGCGAGCTCCTCGACCTCGTCGGGAACGGTGGCGGGTTCGAGTGTTCGCGGGTCGCCGGCGGCGATGTGGAAGCCGATGACGGCGGCGGCCGCGGCGGCGATCGCGGCGAGGGTGAGCAGGGTGGCCTTCATGCGGGGGCTTCTTCGGTGAGGACGTTGTCGGTCTCGACGTCGGTGGCGGGGGTCCACTGGCAGTAGTCGCAGCGGATGGTCTCGACGTCGTCGACCGTGCGGGTGATGACGAGGCGTCGCTCGTCACAGACGGGGCAGGAGACGGTGCGGGGTCGGACGGGCGGCGGGTCGATGGGGAAGCGGCCGCGGATGATCCGGATCATCTCGGCGAGCTCGTCGTACCAGACGACGATCGTGTCGAGGGCGGCGATCTTCGGGCCGTGGCCGAGCTCGAAGCGGATGAGCTCGGACAGGAGGACGTCGGCCTTGCCGAGGTCGGTGTCGCGGGGGAAGCCGGGGACGTCCTCGTCGCGGCGCCACCGGTCGAAGAGGAACGCGGGCGGGGCGACGTGCAGCTCGCGGGCGTGGTTCTTGACGACGTCGGCGAGCTGCCCGAAGAAGATGTCGGTCGCTTCGACGGCCTGCTCGTTGAACGGGAGCCGCCAGGTGCGGGACGAGTCGACGCGGTCGGACTGGGCGAGGGAGGAGCCGAGCCCCGGAGTGCGGAGAGTGAACGCGTAGAGGACGAGTTCGTGGCCGTAGCGGAGCCAGTACCGGATCCGGGAGTAGCAGGGGCCGCAGAGGTGACCGTAGCGGGCGGCGGCGGGGTAGCAGCCTCGGCAGACATCGGTGCCGGGGCAGTCGTCGGCGTGGATGTCGCGGGCGGCGTGGAGGCGGGCGCAGGGGGTGATGGTAGGCGCGGCGTCGAGGAGGGCGAGCTGCTGCAGGGTGGTCATGGTGGGGTCCTTCCTCAGAACGGGGGCGTGCTGCTGGGTGGGGTGTCGAGCTCGTCGATGGAGACGTCGCCGATGTCGGCGAGGGTGGTGGGGTAGCGGGCGCCGCACTGGTGGGCGGGGAGGATCGCGATCGCGTAGGGGGTGTGTCGGCGGAGGGTGATCGCCCAGCGGCGGGAGAGCCGGTAGGTGCCGACGATTGTCTTCTCGAGGAGGTAGGTGGGCCGGTCGAGGATGGTGCAGGCGACCTCGTCGAGTGGGGTGATGGGGGTGGGGTCGACGCGGGCGGGGCCGAGGAAGACGCCGTCGATGTCGTCCCAGTCGTAGATGAAGACGGGCTCGGAGCAGCGGGGGCACTGGTCGGGGCGGGGCTCTTCGGGGCCGCGTCTCATGGCCGGCTCCGGGGGTTGCAGTGACCGATATCGGTGCTGGTGACGTTGAGGCTCCCTGCGCGAGTAACAGGAGTTCCCTTAGTTCCATCAAAGAGCTGCGTCATGCTGAAATATCGGTCACTATCGGTCACTGAGGGGTTGAAAGGCCTGGTTGTCTGCGATTTCGGGCAGTGACCGATCGGGAATTGGTCGGTCACTTTCGGTCACTTTCGGTCACTGGGTGGGCGGGGTGGCAGTGACGGATCGAGTGACCGTCCAGTGACCGATCGGCGAGGGTCAGAATCCGGTCCACGGCGAGCCCTCCTTCTGCTGCTCGGCGTCGCTCTCGTCGCTGTAGAGGGTGACGTTGGTGTAGAAGCGGCGGCCGTTGGAGCGGGCCTCGCCGACGGCGAACTCCTGCCGGAGGCGCCGGCCGAACGCCTGGCCGACGAGCTCGTCCTCGTGCTCGGAGCGGCACCACTTCGAGTACTCGCGGCGCAGCTCGGCGGTGTCGACGCGGACGTACTCGCCGCCGCCGATGCGGCACCGGTCTTCCATGAACCGGGCGAGGTGGTCCTCTTCGGCGGCGTAGGAGGCGGTCGCCTCGCGGACGGCCGCGGGGGAGCCGAGGCCCTCGCGGACGGCGTCGGCGTAGCCGCGGACAATCCACGCAAGGATCCCGGGGCCTTCGTCGCGGGCGAGGATCGACTGCAGGTCGTCGACCTTCTCCTCGTCGGTGATCTGGTGCTCGAAGGGAATGAGGCGCAGGCGCCGCCAGAACGAGAACCCGCCGGACGCGACCGCGGGCTGGTGGTTGCCCATGAGCCAGAGGGTGTGGGTGGGCTCGAAGGTGAAGAAGTCCTGCCGCATGAACCGGGCCTTGATGCGGTCGCCGCCGGTGAGGGCCTTCATCTTCGCTTCGTCGAAGCGGGTGTTCTCGTTGACCTCGGACGCGACGACGAGGCGGCGGCCTTGGAGGTCGGCGAGCTCGGTCTCGTGCTTGTCGCGGCCGGCGAGGAGGAACCCTTGGGGGGCGGAGGTGGCGTAGTCGCCGAGGACGCGCATGAGCGTCTCGAGGAACACGGTCTTCCCGTTCTGGCCGCCGCCGTGGAGGAACGGGAGGACGTGGTGGGCGGTGTCGCCGTGCGCGGTGATCCCGGCGAGGCGCTGCATGAACTGGATGAGGGGCCGGTCGGACTGGAAGGTGACGTCGAGGAACCGGTCCCACTGGGGGGTGGGGAGGTCGAAGTCGACGGTGACGGCGGTCTGGCGGGTGTGCATGAGGGTGGGGTGGGGTTGGAGGATCGCGCCGGTCGCGAGGTCGATGACGCCGTTGGGGGTGTTGAGCTGGCCGTTCTGGGTGTCGAAGGTGTCGGCGGTGGTGCGGATCTCGTTGAGGCCGCGGAGGATGCGGACGCTGTTGGTGAGGGCGCGGGCGGCGAAGGACTTCTTCTTGTGCTGGTGGAGGGCGGGGGCGTCTTCGGGGAGCGCGCGAACGGTGTCGAGGGCGGCGGCCATGGCGGGGGCGTCGTCGGGGGCCATGACCCAGCGGGTCCCTTCCCAGGCGGCCCACTTGCCGGTGTCGGTGACGTAGCGGAGGCGGCGGGCGTGGCGCTGCATGGTGAGGTAGGCGTTCCCGGTGTCGGTGAGCGCTTCGGTGCCGGAGGAGATCGTGGAGGGCTGGAGCGCGGCGGTCCCGTCGGTCTGCGGTGCGGCCGGCGCGCTGCCGCTGTTGCTGGTGGCGGGGGTGGGTGCGCGCTGCCCGTCGATCTCGTCGGTCCACCACTTCAC
>NZ_PSTN01000009.1:0-125074 GCF_002930955.1 Rathayibacter sp. AY1A4
GCGCCTACCGCGCGGCGCACCCCGATGCGCAGGTCTTCGTCGCCACCAAGATGGGCCGTCGCGCGGAGCAGATCCCCGCCAACTACGAGCTCGACAACTCCCAGGCCTGGGCCGCCGCCCGCACCGCCACCCCCGTCCGCCCCACCCGAGAGGAGGCGACCGCATGTACGAAGGCATCGTCCAGGAGCTGATCGACGAGCTCGGCCGGCTCCCCGGCATCGGCCCGAAGTCCGCCCAGCGCATCGCGTTCCACATCCTGCAGACCGAGACGTTCGACGTCACCCGGCTCGCCGAGATCCTGCTCGAGCTGCGCGGCCGTGTGCACTTCTGCGACATCTGCGGGAACGTGGCGGAGGAGGCGACCTGCGGGATCTGCCGCGATCCGCGCCGCAGCCGCGCCGTCATCTGCGTCGTGGAGGAGGCGAAGGACGTCCCGGCGATCGAGCGCACCCGCGAGTTCCGCGGGCTCTACCACGTGCTCGGCGGCGCGATCAGCCCGATCGACGGCATCGGCCCGGATCAGCTCCGCATCCGCCAGCTGCTGCAGCGGCTCGCGGACGGCGAGGTGCAGGAGGTCATCATCGCGACCGACCCGAACCTCGAGGGCGAGGCGACGGCGACCTATCTCTCGCGCATGCTCAGCACCCTCGGCATCCGCATCACCCGTCTTGCCTCCGGGCTGCCCGTCGGCGGAGACCTCGAGTACGCCGACGAGATCACCCTCGGCCGCGCCTTCGAGGGCCGCCGGCTCGTCGAGAACTGACGCGGCCGCCGGAGTCGCATGACCGCTCCGGCATGCGGTCGACCGGTAGACTCGCCCGTCGGGTCGCGACGGCGGTCCAGCCACCGACACGGGAGCAGCACGTGAGCCTGATCGTCCAGAAGTTCGGCGGGTCCTCCGTCGCCGACGCGGAGAGCATCAAGCGGGTCGCGAAGCGGATCGTCGCCACCAAGCAGGCGGGCAACGACGTGGTCGTCGCCGTCTCGGCCATGGGCGACACCACCGACGACCTGCTCGAGCTCGCCCACCAGGTCACGCCCATCCCCGCCCCCCGCGAGCTCGACATGCTGCTCTCCTCGGGCGAGCGCATCTCGATGGCGCTGCTGGCGATGGCGATCAAGAGCATGGGCTTCGAGGCCCGCTCCTTCACCGGCAGCCAGGCCGGCATGATCACGGACGCGCAGCACGGCGCCGCCCGCATCGTCGACATCACCCCGGTCCGCCTCCGCGAGGCGCTCGACGAGAACGCCGTCGTCATCGTCGCGGGCTTCCAGGGCTTCAACCGCGACACGAAGGACATCACCACCCTCGGCCGCGGCGGCTCGGACACCACCGCCGTCGCGCTCGCCGCGGGACTCGGCGCCGACACCTGCGAGATCTACACCGACGTCGACGGCGTCTTCACCGCCGACCCGCGGGTCGTCAAGAAGGCCCGCAAGCTCGACCGCATCACCAGCGAGGAGATGCTCGAGCTGGCCGCCGCGGGAGCGAAGGTGCTGCACATCCGCGCCGTCGAGTTCGCCCGCCGCCACGGAGTCACGCTCCACGTGCGCTCCTCCTTCAGCCCCAACGAGGGCACCATCGTCTACAACGCCGAGACCTCCGGCGCCGAGCAGAACGGACAAGCCGTGGAAGAGCCCATCATCGCCGGAGTCGCCGCCGACCTGAACGAGGCGAAGATCACCGTCGTCGGAGTCCCCGACATCCCGGGCAAGGCCGCGCAGATCTTCACGATCGTGGCCAAGACCGGCTCCAACATCGACATGATCGTGCAGAACGTGTCGGCTGCGGCGACCGCCCGCACGGACATCTCGTTCACCCTGCCCAAGGCCGACGGCCAGACGGTCCTCATGGCTCTCAACGCCGAGAAGGACGAGGTCGGCTTCGAGTCCCTGCAGTACGACGACCAGATCGCCAAGCTCGCGCTCGTGGGCGCCGGGATGCGCACCAACGCCGGCGTCTCCGCGAAGCTGTTCCGCTCCCTCTACGAGGCCGGGATCAACATCGAGATGATCTCCACGAGCGAGATCCGCATCTCGGTCGTCACCCGCGCCGACACCGTGAACGAGGCCCTGCGCGTCGTGCACACCGCCTTCGGGCTCGACGCCGAGGACGAGGCCATCGTCTACGCCGGCACCGGCCGCTGACGGCCGGACACCCTCGCGATCCGGCCGTTCCTCCCGAGCGGCCGGAGCGACCGGTACCCTCTCCCTCGATCCCCCCGCCACGAGCGGCCCGCGCGCCGCACGGACGAAAGAGCACAGCATGAGCAGCACCCCCCTCCACGTGGGCGTCGTCGGCGCGACCGGCCAGGTCGGGAAGGTGATGCGCCGCCTCCTCGAGGAGCGCGACTTCCCGATCGCGTCCATCCGCTTCTTCGCCACCGCCCGCTCGGCGGGCACGACGCTGCCGTTCCGCGGCGAGGACGTCGTGGTCGAGGACGTGGAGACCGCCGATCCGTCGGGGCTCGACATCGCCCTGTTCTCGGCCGGAGCCACGGGCTCGCGCGCGCAGGCGCCCCGCTTCGCCGCGGCCGGCGTCACCGTGATCGACAACTCGAGCGCCTGGCGGATGGACCCCGAGGTCCCGCTGGTCGTCAGCGAGGTGAATTCCCATGCCATCGACCAGGCGGTCAAGGGCATCATCGCCAACCCCAACTGCACCACGATGGCCGCGATGCCGATCCTCAAGGTCCTCGACCGCGAGGCGGGGCTCACGCGCCTGATCGTCAGCACCTACCAGGCCGTGTCCGGCAGCGGGCTGGCCGGAGCGAACGAGCTGGCCGGCCAGGTCCGCGCCGCCGTCGCCGACGAGCACCTGCTCGACCTGGTGCACGACGGCTCGGCGGTCGACTTCCCCGCGCCGGACAAGTACGTCGCCCCGATCGCCTTCGACGTCATCCCCTTCGCGGGGAGCCTGGTCGAGGACGGCTCGAACGAGACCGACGAGGAGAAGAAGCTCCGCAACGAGAGTCGCCGCATCCTCGAGCTCCCGGAGCTGCTGGTCTCGGGCACCTGCGTGCGCGTCCCCGTGTTCACCGGCCACTCGCTCTCCGTCAACGCCGAGTTCGCCTCCGCCCTCAGCCCCGAGCGTGCGCGCGAGCTGCTGGCCGACGCGCCCGGCGTCGTGCTGCGCGAGGTGCCGACTCCGCTGGAGGCCGCGGGCAAGGACCCGAGCTTCGTCGGCCGCATCCGCGCCGACGAGGGCGCCCCGGAGGGACGCGGCCTCGCGCTCTTCATCAGCAACGACAACCTCCGCAAGGGCGCGGCCCTGAACGCCGTGCAGATCGCCGAGCTCATCGCGGCGAAGCAGCCCGTCTCCTGACCGGCGTGGACGGGGCCGGCGCCGAGCGCTCCGGCCCCCTCCGGGTGGAAAAGCCGCGAATTTGATGGGGGAGCGGGGCCCCTCCCGGCCGCGGCGTCCGCGGGCGAGCGTAAACTCGACTCTCGTGAACTCCTCGGAACCGGTCGACGTCGCCCTCATCGGTGGGGGCATCATGAGCGCCACGCTCGGCGCACTCATCACCCAGCTGCAGCCCGACTGGACGATCGCCGCCTACGAGCGCCTCGGCGACGTGGCGCAGGAGTCGTCGAACCCGTGGAACAACGCGGGCACCGGTCACGCGGCCCTCTGCGAGCTGAACTACATGCCCGAGGCGGCCGACGGCTCCGTCGACCCGGCCAAGGCGATCCAGATCAACGAGCAGTTCCAGATCTCGCGCCAGTTCTGGTCGAGCCTGGTGGAGTCCGGCGACATCCGCGAGCCCTCCAGCTTCATCAACCCGGCGCCGCACATGACCTTCGTGCACGGCGAGGCCAACGTCGAGTACCTCCGGAAGCGCTACGAGGCGCTCAAGGACCAGCCGCTGTTCGCCGGCATCGAGTTCACCGAGAGCGTCAAGACCATCCACGAGTGGGCGCCCCTGCTGATGGAGCAGCGTCCCGCCGGCGGCGGCCCCTACGCGGCGACGCGCATGCCGGCCGGCACCGACGTCGACTTCGGCTCGCTGACCCACCAGCTGTTCGACCACGTCGTCGCCCACGGCGGCACGCTCGACACCGGCCGCGAGGTCACCGACATCACCCGGCAGAAGGACGGCACCTGGCGCCTCGACCTCAAGCAGGTCGTCGGAGGCACGCCCCAGTCGGTGACCGCCCGCTTCGTCTTCGTCGGCGCCGGCGGCGGTGCGCTGCACCTCCTGCAGAAGTCGGGCATCCCCGAGATCAAGGGCTTCGGAGGCTTCCCGATCTCGGGGCAGTTCCTCCGCACCGACAACCCCGAGCTGGTCGCCCGGCACAAGGCGAAGGTCTACGGCAAGGCCGCGGTCGGCGCGCCCCCGATGTCGGTGCCGCACCTCGATGCGCGCGTCGTCGACGGCGAGTCGTCCCTCCTCTTCGGCCCCTACGCGGGCTTCACGCCCAAGTTCCTGAAGCGGGGCTCGTGGCTCGACCTGCCCCTGTCGATCCGGCCGCACAACGTCGGCCCGATGCTCGCGGTCGCCCGCGACAACCTCGACCTGATGAAGTACCTGATCGGCGAGGTGCTCGCCGGCCGTGGCAAGAAGATGAAGGCCCTGCGCGAGTTCCTGCCCACCGCCCGCGACGAGGACTGGTACCTGATCACCGCCGGCCAGCGCGTCCAGGTGATGAAGAAGGACGAGAAGAAGGGCGGCGTGCTGCAGTTCGGCACCGAGGTCATCACCGGAGGGGACGGCACGATCGCCGGCCTGCTCGGCGCCTCGCCCGGAGCCTCGACCGCCGTGCCGATCATGCTCGACATCGTGCAGAAGTGCTTCCCCGACCGGATGAAGGCCTGGGAGCCGCGGATCCGCGCTCTGGTGCCGAGCTACGGCTCGACGCTCAACGACGCGCCCGAGAAGGCCGAGCAGACGGTCACCGCGACCGCCGAGACGCTGGAGCTGTCCGCCTCGGTCTGATCGGCTGCGACCCGCTCGAACGTATGTTCTAATGGCTCCATGAGGTGGAGCGGGCAGTCGATCGGCACGGCCGACGAGGCCGCGCTGCCCGGGCTCGTCAAGCTCACCGACCTGGTGCGGACTGTGCGCACGCCGGAGTTCGAGGGCATCACCTTCTACGAGGTGCTCGCGAAGTCGGCGCTCAACCGCGTGCACACCTCCTCGAAGATGCCGTTCGGCTGGAGCATCAACCCGATGCGCGGCTGCACCCACGCCTGCACCTACTGCTTCGCCCGGCCCACGCACGAGTACCTCGAGTTCGACGGCGGCCGCGACTTCGACTCGCAGATCGTCGTGAAGGTGAACGTCGCCGAGGTCCTCACCCGGGAGCTCGCGAAGCCGAGCTGGGAGCGGCACCCCGTGGCACTCGGCACCAACACCGATCCGTACCAGCGCGCCGAGGGCCGCTACCGGCTGATGCCGGGCATCATCGCCGCGCTCGCCGCCTCGGGCACCCCGATCTCGATCCTCACGAAGGGCTCGCTGCTGCGGCGAGACCTGCCGCTGCTCCGCGAGGCCGCCGAGCACGTCCCGGTCGACCTCGGAGTGTCGATCGCCGTCTACGACGAGGGCCTCCAGCGCTCCGTCGAGCCGGGTGCGCCGACCGCGGCGGCCAGGCTGGCGACGGTCACCGCGGCACGGGAGGCCGGCTTCGACTGCTCGGTGTTCCTGATGCCGATCCTGCCGTTCCTCACCGACACACGGGCGCACCTCGACGAGTCGCTCCGGGCCTGCCGCGAGGCGGGCGCCAGCACGATCATGTACTCGACCCTCTACCTCAAGCCCGGGGTGAAGGAGTGGTTCCTGCAGTGGCTCGGGCAGGAGCACCCCGAGCTGGTCGACAAGTACCGAGCGCTCTACCCGGGCCGCGACGCCTACGCGCCTCTCGAGTATCGGCGCTGGCTCTCCGCGCGCATCCGCCCGCTGATGCGCGCGCACGGGCTCGAGCGCGGCGAAGAGGACCCGGCCACCGGCTCCGTCAAGTCCTCCGCACTCGGTTCGCTCGGGACGCTGCGGACCCTCGGCGGCGAGCGGCGCTCCCTCCAGCACGACGGGCTGCTGGTCGGGGAGCTCGGGCCGGAGCGCGCCGCGATCCTGCCCGGCGTCGGGCAGCCGACGCTGTTCTGAGCCGGGGGCGGGCCCGGCCGCGGCTAGGATCGTCCGCATGGTCACCCGCTCCGGTGAGCCCTCGGGCTCCTCCGCCCGGAGCGCCCGCGACGCGGCACCCCGTGCGGTCCGGCTCGGCCTGCTCGACCCGCGCGAGGACCTGCTCGCGGCGACGAGCGCGTGGATCCGCACCCACGCCCCGGACTTCGAGGTCGTCGTGGCCGCCTCCACCTGGCACGACCTGGTGACGAGCGATGTCTTCCCCACCCAGGTGGTCGTGATGGACGTCGAGCTGCGTGAGCCGATCTCGATCGAGGCGCGGATCCGGACCTGCCGGGCGGCGGGAGCCGCGGTCGTGGCGCTCTCCGCGAGCGAGGACGACGAGGTCCGCGGGCGCGCCCTGAAGGCTGGAGCCGTGCGGCACCTGGCGAAGTCGCGCCCGCTCGCCGAGGTGATGGAGCAGACCCGCGCCGCTCTCGAGATGCGCTCGGCCGACGTCTCGTCCGCGCAGTGGCGGCCCCTGCCGTCCGGGGTCGCGGCGCAGCAGCGCCCACGGCTCAGCGCCGGCGAGCTGGAGGCGCTGCGCCTCTATGCGTCCGGATCGAGCACCCTCGAGGTCGCCGCCAAGATGAACGTGCAGTTCGAGACCGCGAAGACCTACCTGCAGCGAGTGCGCCGCAAGTACGTCGCCGTCGGCAGGCCCGCGAGCCGCCGGGCCGACCTGATCCGCCGCGCCGGCGAGGACGGGTTCCTCCCGTGACCGGCCCCTGCTCACCCCGGGGGCCCCGCCTCCGGACCCGCCCCGAGGAGACCTGATGGCCAAGCTGTACTTCCGCTACGGAGCGATGAACAGCGGGAAGAGCACGTCGCTCCTGCAGGCCGCGCACAACTACGAGGAGCGCGGGCACCGGGTGCTGCTGGCCAAGCCGGCCGTCGACACGAAGGGCGAGGAGCTGATCGTGTCGCGGCTCGGCGTGACCCGTCCGGTGGACATCCTGTTCGAGCCCGACGGGGACCCGGTGGCCGTCTTCACCGCCGCCCGGGCCCGCGTGCTGGCCGAGTCGAAGCGCGACGTGAGTGCTCTGCTCGTCGACGAGGCGCAGTTCCTGCCGGAGTCGCACGTCGATGATCTGCTCCGGATCGCCATCCTTGAGAACGTGCCCGTCCTGGCGTACGGCATCCGCACGGACTTCCGCACCGCCGCGTTCCCGGGCAGCAGGCGGCTCCTGGAGATCGCCCACAGCCTCGAGGAGCTGAAGACGATCTGCCGGTGCGGGCGCAAAGCGATCTTCAACGGGCGCGTCGTGGACGGCCGCTTCGTCTTCGACGGCGATCAGGTCGCGATCGACGGAACGGCGGTCACCTACGAGTCGCTGTGCGGCGCGTGCTACCTCCAGGAGAGCCGCGGTCGGCTCCGCGGCTGACCGGTCGAGCGTTCCTCACCGGTGCGACACCCCTCCGAAACGAGGAAGTGGGTAGCCTGACGACGTGACAACACCGGAAACGGAATTACGCCTTTCGAAGCAGCAGGAAAGGTCGGGGGAAACGATGACGGCGCAAGGGGCACCGCTGAGGCGTCGGCCGTCGTGGGAGCAGGACTACCGGCGACGGCTGCTCATCACGGACGTCGTCGCGATCGTCCTCTCCGTCTTCGGCACGCAGCTCTTCTGGTTCGACCTGAACCTGAACTCGGATCTGGGGTTCAAGAACCCCGCCGACATCGCGGTCAGCTACACCTGGGTGTCCGTCGCCCTGTCGGTCGGCTGGCTCCTCGCCCTCCAGGTCTTCGACACGCGCGACCGCCGGATCGTCGGCACCGGCTACGTCGAGTACCGCCGCGTCGTCGACGCCTCCATCTGGCTCTTCGGCATCGTCGCGATCATCGCCTACCTGCTCCAGATCCTGCTCGCGCGCGGCTACATCATCACGGCGTTCCCCGCCGGGATCGTGCTGATCTGCGTCGGCCGCCTGGTCTGGCGATCCTGGCTCACCCGGCAGCGCCGGGCGGGCCGCTTCTCGAGCCAGGTCGTGCTCCTCGGCTCCCGCGCGAGCGTCCTGCACACCGCGCGCGAGCTGCGTCGCGGCACCGAGGCCGGCTACAAGCTCGTCGGTGCCGTCTCGACCTCGGTCGGCGGTGCGGACGCGCTGCGGAGCGAGCAGGAGCTCTCGGGCCTCGCGGTCCACGGGTTCACCGGGATCGACGGCGTCCGCGCCGTGATGGACGCCACCGGCGCCGACACGGTGGTCGTCACGAGCTCCGACGAGCTGGCGCCGCAGCGGATCCGCGAGCTGAGCTGGACGCTCGAGCCCGGGCGCGAGCACCTCGTCGTGGCGCCGAGCCTCACCGACATCGGCGGTCCGCGCATCCACACCCGCCCCGTCGCGGGCCTTCCGCTGATCCACGTCGAGACCCCGCGCTTCGACGGCCGCCAGCGGTTCGCCAAGCGCCTCTTCGACATCCTGGCGTCGACCATGCTGATCATCCTCAGCGCGCCGGTGCTCGTCGTCGTCGCCGTGCTGGTCAAGGTCACCAGCCCCGGGCCCGTGCTCTTCCGGCAGGAGCGCATCGGCCTGAACGGCGCGACCTTCGAGATGCTGAAGTTCCGCTCGATGGTCGTCGACGCGGAGGCGCGACTGGCGGCTCTCGCGTCGCAGCAGCGTGCGGAGGGGAACTCGATCCTCTTCAAGATGGCGAAGGACCCGCGCGTCACCCGGGTGGGCGCGATCCTCCGGCGCTTCAGCCTCGACGAGCTGCCCCAGTTCCTGAACGTCTTCCGCGGCGACATGTCCCTGATCGGCCCCCGCCCGCCGCTGGCCCGCGAGGTCGAGCAGTACGAGGAGCACGTGCACCGCCGCTTCCTGATGAAGCCCGGCATCACCGGGCTCTGGCAGGTCAGCGGACGCTCGAACCTCTCGTGGGAGGACACCGTCCGCCTCGACCTGTACTACGTCGAGAACTGGTCGATGACCGGCGACATCGTGATCCTCTTCAAGACCGCGCGCGCCGTCCTCGCCCGGGACGGGGCGTACTGATCGCCGAAGGAAGGGGCGCCGAGCCCCGCACCCTGTCCGTCTCGGTTCTCGAGACCCCGTTCCGCGTGGTCTTCGGACGCGGCGTCGGCGACGAGGACGCGGCGCGGATCGCCGACAGCTGGGCGGCCTGCGCGTCCGAGCCCGACGCGGGAGCACGCGACGTCCTCGCCGAGGTGGGGCACGATCCCTCCGTCCCGGTCGACGGCTCGCCCCGGGTCTCGAGCGCCACGCTGGCGCAGCTCGAGGAGTCCCTGACCTCGACCCTGACCCTCGAGGCGATCGGCGCCAGGCGCGCCGACCTGCTGATGCTCCACGCCTGCGGGATCTCCGACGAGTCCGGCCGCGTGCTGGCCTTCGTCGCCGCCTCCGGGACCGGCAAGACCACCATCGCCCGGACGCTCGGGTCCCGCTTCGGCTACGTCACCGACGAGACGGTCGGCGTGACCCCGGAGGGGCGCGTCCTGCCCTATCCCAAGCCGCTGTCGGTGAAGCCGCTGACCGGATCGGCGCCGAAGGCGCAGCTGGCCCCCGGGTCGCTCGCCCTCCGACCGGTCCCGGAGGCGCCCCTGCGGCTGGCGGGCGTCCTCCTGCTCGAGCGCCGCGACGGCGTCGGGACGCCCTTCCTCGAGCACGTCGACCCGGTCGACGCGATCGAGGACCTGGTGCCGCAGACCTCCTACCTCTCGGCCCGCCCGCGGCCGATCGCCGATCTCGTCCGCACCCTCTCGGCGCTGGGCGGCGTCCGGCGACTGGTCTACTCCGAGGCCGCGAGCGTGGTGCACCTGGTCGAGGAGGTCTTCGCGTCCCTCGGCGCCGAGGCCCCGTCCGCCTGGTCCGAGGTGGTCTCCGTGCAGCTCGACGCTGTGGGCGAGGCCCTGCCCGGCACCGTCCTGCGCACCCCTGCGGACGACGCGGTGGAGCTCGCCGACGGCCAGCTGCTCGTGTTCTGCGGCGGCACCCTCGTGCGCCTGTCCGGCATCGGCCCGACGATCTGGCGCCACGCCGGCCGGGGCTCCGATCTGCCCGGTCTCGTCGCCGCGGTGCTCGAGGAGGCGGGCCCGCCGCCCGCCGGCGTCGATGCGGAGGCGGTCGTCGAGTCGGCGGTCGTCGAGCTCGAGGGCCTCGGAGTGATCACGAGAGGGACTCCGCCGGAGCCCACCCCCGACGGGTGGCACGGTTGACGCGCCTGGCGCCGAGGGCGCGGAAGCGCTGTGTCAGAATTCGGAAGAACCCGTCTCCGGCGCCCGCCGCGTGATCCGTACCAGCGAAGGAAATCTGACTCTGTGGAACTTCGAGACGTCCTCCGGCTCCTGCGCGACCACTGGATCCCGATCGTCGCGGCGATCCTCCTCGGCACTCTCGTCGCCTTCGGCTGGTCGCTGACGCAGAAGCCGCGGTACGTCGCCGACTCGCAGGGCCTCGTCTCCGTCGCCACCACCGGTGCCGACGACAGCCAGGCGATCTACACGCAGCAGATCGCGCAGTCCGTCGCCAAGTCGAGCCTCGCCACCTACGTCCCGATCGCCACCTCGCGCGACGTGGCGCAGATCGCGATCGACAGCCTCGGCCTCGATGTCTCGCCCGCCACGCTGATCTCGGCGATCGCGGTGCAGGCCGACACGGTCGCCCCGGTGATGAAGGTCAGCGCCACCGCCTCCACCCCCGAGGGCGCGCAGAAGCTCGCCGACGCCTGGGTCGCGGCCATCGCCGCCAAGGTGCAGCAGGTCAACCAGGAGACGGGCGTCGGCGACACGGTCTCCCTCACCGTCCTGCAGACCGCGGCGCTCCCGTCCTCGCCGGCGTTCCCGAACCTGCGCCTCGTCCTCGCGGTCGGCGCGCTCGCGGGCCTCGTCCTCGGCCTCGTCTACGCGTTCGTCCGCAACACGCTGGACCGGCGCATCCGCACCGCCGAGATGGTCGAGCGCCTGTTCGACCTCCCCGTGGTCGGCACCCTCCCCGTCGACAAGCGCCTCAGCGAGACCAACCGCATCGTCCCCGAGGCCGACACGACCGACTACATCAAGGCCGACGGCAAGCACGCACTCGCCGAGGCGCTGCGCGAGCTCCGCACGAACCTGCAGTTCATGAACATCGACAGCCCGCCGCGCATCATCGTCGTGACGAGCCCGCTGCCCTCGGACGGCAAGTCGACGGTGACCGCGAACCTCGCGGTGACGCTCGCCGCCTCCGGCCAGCGGACCGTCGTCGTCGATGGCGACCTCCGCAAGCCCACCGTTGCCAAGTCGTTCGGCCTCGTTCCCGGCGTCGGCCTGACCGACCTGCTGATCGGCAAGGCGGAGCTGCAGGACGTCCTGCAGCCGTGGGGCCCGTCCGGCAACCTCTGGGTGCTCGGAGCCGGGTCGATCCCGCCGAACCCGTCCGAGCTGCTCGGCTCCAACGGCATGGACATCCTCCTGCACGAGATCGCTCGCGAGGCCATCGTGATCGTCGATGCGCCGCCGCTCCTGCCCGTCACGGACGGCGCCATCCTCACCGCCCGCACCGACGGCGCGCTCGTGGTCATCTCCGCGGGCAGGACGACGACCGACGAGCTGGGCAAGGCGATCCAGAACCTCGAGCGGGTCAGCGGCCACACCCTCGGCGTGATCCTCAACCGCGTGCCCGCGCGCGGCCAGGTCGGCCGGGGCTACGGCTACTACTACACGAGCTACTACGGCTCCGAGCGATCGGGTGCCCGCCCGGACACGGCCGTCGAGCCCGAGCCCGCGTCGACCTCGGCCTGAGCGCCCCGCGATGATCTTCCCGGGAGACGACTCCGCCCGCCCCGCCCGCCGGAGCTGGCGACCGGACGAACCGGTCGCCGCCTCCGCCGCGCCCGTCTTCACCGTGCTCTCGGTCTGCACCGGCAACATCTGCCGGTCGCCGATGGCGGAGCAGCTGCTGCGCGCCGCACTCGCCGACGCGACCTCACCCGCGGGAGGTCCGCTCTTCGCGTTCACGAGCGCCGGAGTGAGGACGCGCGACGGACTGCCGATGGACCCGGTCTCGGCCCGCTTCTCGGCTCAGCACGGGGGAGACCCGGCCGCGCACACGAGCGCGGTGCTCGGCGACGCGATCGTCGGCGACGCCGACCTCCTGCTCACGATGACGCGCGACCACCTGGTCGACGCCTCCCGGCGCTTCCCGTCGCTCCTCCTCCGCGGCTTCACGCTGCTCGAGTTCGCCCGCGTGCTGCCGTTCGTGCTGCGGGAGGTGCCGCTGCCGACGGTCGAGGACCCCGCCGCGCGGCTCCGCGCCGTCGTGCGGCTCGCCGCCGCCCACCGCGGGCGCGCCCCGCGGGGCGAGGGCGGCGACGACATCGAGGACCCGATCGGCCGCAGCGAGGCCGTGCACGAGCGCGTGGCGGCGCAGATCGCGGCGGCTGTCGCCGACCTCTCCCGTGATCTGAGAGCATTGGCGCGGCGGTAGTCGCGCGTCTGCGGGCGCGCTGACGCCTCGCCGCATCGCATCGCTCCTCCTCACCGTCGCGACCGCGACACGAACCCGCCACGATTCGGAGAACCCCTGTGAAGCTTTCTGTCATCGGCTGCGGCTACCTCGGTGCCGTCCACGCTGCCGCCATGGCCGAGCTCGGCCACGACGTCATCGGCATCGACGTCGACCAGAAGAAGATCGACGCCCTGGCGGCCGGCACCGCGCCGTTCTTCGAGCCCGGCCTCCCGGAGCTGCTGTCCTCCGGCGTCGCCTCCGGGCGTCTGCGCTTCTCGACCGACATGGCCGACGCCGCCGGTGCGGCCGTGCACTTCGTCGCCGTCGGCACCCCGCAGAAGCCGGGCGAGAACGCCGCGGACATGACCTACGTCGACTCGGCGATCGACGGTCTCCTGCCCTACCTCGAGGCGGACTCCCTCGTCGTCGGCAAGTCGACCGTCCCCGTCGGCACCGCCGCCCGCCTGGCCGACCGCATCGCCTCCTCCGGTGCGACCCTCGCCTGGAACCCCGAGTTCCTCCGCGAGGGCTTCGCCGTGAAGGACACGATCAGCCCCGACCGCCTCGTCTACGGCGTGCCCGCAGGCGAGGCTGGAGCAGCGGCGAAGGCGACCCTCGACGAGGTCTACGCGACGGCGCTCGCGGCCGAGACCCCGCTCGTGGTCACCGACTACGCCACCGCCGAGCTGGTGAAGGTCTCGGCCAACGCCTTCCTCGCGACCAAGATCTCGTTCATCAACGCGATCGCCGAGATCGCGGAGGTCACCGGCGCGGACGTCACGCAGCTCGCCGACGCGATCGGCTACGACGTGCGGATCGGCCGCCGCTTCCTGAACGCGGGCATCGGCTTCGGAGGCGGCTGCCTCCCGAAGGACATCCGCGCCTTCTCGGCCCGCGCCGACGAGCTCGGCGTCGGCGAGTCCGTCGCCTTCCTCAAAGAGGTCGACGCGATCAACCTGCGTCGCCGTCAGCGCGTCGTCGACCTCGTCACCGAGGGCCTGGGCGGCTCCGTCGAGGGCCGCCGCATCGCGGTGCTCGGTCTGGCGTTCAAGCCGGAGTCGGACGACATCCGCGACTCGCCGTCGCTCGACGTCGCCGCTCGCCTGCACGACCTCGGTGCGACCGTGGTCGCGACCGACCCCGAGGCGATCGAGAACTCGCGCCGCCGCTACCCCGAGATCACCTACACGACCGACGTCGACGAGGCGCTGGCCGGTGCCGACGCCGTGGTCGTCGTGACGGAGTGGAAGCAGTTCCGCGCCCTCGACCCCGCGGCCACGGCGGCGAAGGTGGCCAACACCTTCCTCGTCGACGGTCGCAACTGCCTCGACCCCGCCGCCTGGCGTGCGGCCGGCTGGGAGTACCGCGGCCTCGGCCGCTGACGCGGCAGAGCCGTCGTCTCAGCGGACGCGGCTCGGCTGGTCCGCCACGACGCCGGAGGTGCCGCGGAGGGGGATGTGCGCGAAGGCGTCGTCCCACTCCGCCGCCCTCCGGCGTCGTCGTGCGCGGACGACCATCCGGAGCAGGACGCCGGCGACCGCGCCGAGGAGGGCGCCGGAGGTGTTCATCACGACGTCCTCGACGGTCGCGAAGCGCGCCGAGAGGAAGAGCAGCTGGCCCGCCTCGATGAGCGAGCTCACGACGGCGCCGACGGCCACAGCGACCCACGCCCTCCGGAGCCGCAGGTTGAGGGCCAGGAGCAGCCCCAGGGGCACGAACAGGGCGATGTTGGCGGTCGACTCGATGAACGCGTAGTCGACCATCGGGAGGCCGTGCCGGGCGAACCAGGAGGTCACCCGGCCGAGATCCCCCCGCACTCCCGCATCGACGGGCGTCGGCCAGAAGGCGATCGCTGCGAGCGCGACCACGTAGGGCACGCCGATGGCGAGGGTGAGGCGGGTGAGCGACCGGGTCACGGTGCTCCTCTCGTCGGTCGTCGGGCGGAGGCGGCGACGACGGCGGAAGAACAGTCTCGCTCCCGGCTGCTGGGATCGGGCCGGGAGGCGCGGGGGAGTGGGCTGGAGGCACGGCCGTGCGCAGGACGCTCGGGACGCCGACAGGGGTGCTCGAGCCGGAGAGCGCAGGGCGGTGATCGGGCCGGCTCCGTCGACGACCCGGCTCCGATCCGGGCGAGCATCCGCCCGCGGGCGAGCCCCGCCACAGCAGAATTCCGAGAACGCCCCGGGAACGACGAAGCCCGGCCGGATCATCGATCCTGGCCGGGCTTCTCACCGGTCGGGGTAGCGGGATTCGAACCCACGACCTCCTCGTCCCGAACGAGGCGCGCTACCAAGCTGCGCCACACCCCGGTGTGCTCATCACGGAGAACCGCTCACGAGCCTCGACAATAGTAGCCGATTTCCGGACCGCCGTCGGACACCCCTCGTCAGGCCGCCGGAGTGAGCGTGACGAGGGTCACCTCGGGCCGGCAGGCGAAGCGCACCGGTGCGTAGATCGAGGTGCCGACTCCGGCGGACACGTTGAGGTACGAGCTGCGCAGTCCGTTGTCCCACGTCGTCGAGCCGGCGACCTTGTCGCGCGGGATGTCGCAGTTGGTGACGAGGGCGCCGAAGCCCGGGACGCAGACCTGCCCGCCGTGCGTGTGCCCGGCGAGGATCACCTCGGCGCCGCGGGCGACGAAGTCGTCGAGGATGCGCTGGTAGGGCGCGTGCGCCACGCCGATGCTGACCCCGGCCGGTCCGTCCTCCGCGCCGCGCAGCTCGTCCACGGCTCCGGCGACGAGGTCGATGCGGTCGAGGCCGATGTGCGGGTCGTCGACGCCGAAGAACTCGATGCGCGTCCCCTTCACCGTGATGCTCTCGGCACGGTTGTTGAGGTCCACCCAGGCGAGCCCGTCCGAGAAGAAGCCGGTCAGCCCGTCGGTGTCGAGATCGGCCTCGTGCTGCTTGGGGTTCTTGGAGGGGCCGACGAAGTAGCGGAGCGGGTTCTTGATCCGAGGGCCGAAGTAGTCGTTGGACCCGTTGACGAAGGCGCCGGGGATCCCGGCGAAGGGCTCCAGAGCCCGGCGGATGCCGAGCACGCCGTCGCGGTGGCCGAGGTTGTCGCCGGTGTCGACCACGACGTCGGGCGCCAGGGCGAGGAGCGAGCGGATCCACTCCTGCTTCTTCGTCTGCCACGGGGCCATGTGCAGGTCAGACACGTGCAGGACGCGGATCGGCTCGGAACCCGCGGGCAGCACCGGGAACGACGTGCGCCGGACGGTGAACAACGTCCGCTCGACGCCGATGCCCCAGGCCGCGGCGACGGCTCCGGCCGCGGCGACGGTCGCAAGGGCGGTGGTGAGGGGGCGACGGGTGCGTCCGGTCATGGGTCCTTCTCTCGCACGTCGGCCGCGAGCGCGGCCGCGTTCATTCTGCCGGACGCTCCCTCGGGAGCAGCCGGGGGTGCAGGGGCTCAGCCCGCGCGGGGCGGGGCGCCCGGTCCGGCGCTGATCTGCAGGGTGATCTCCGCGCCCCGGGAGACGCGCGACCCGGCGGGAGGGTTCGTCTGCGCGACCGTCCCTGCCGGGCGGTCGGAGGGGACCGGAGAAGTGTCGACGCGGACCGTGAAGCCGACGGAGCGCAGTCGTGCGGCCGCCGCAGAGGGGCTCTGGCCGGTGACCTGGGGCACGGCCTCCTGCGGAGCGTCGACGAGCGAGCGGACGGGAGCCGGGAACGCCGTCCCGCCGTACTTCGCGTCGGCGACGCGCATGATGCGCGGCCAGATCTGGTGGCGCACCTGCCCGGCGTTCACCCGGTTGAGACTGAATCCGCGCATGGAGGTGAAGCCGGTCACGTTGCCGACCCAGGTGGCGGTGGCGACCTCGGTGCTCGCGCCGACCATCCACGTGTGCAGCGCGTCGTCCGTGGTGCCGGTCTTACCGATGTGCGGCACCCCGGTGCGGGGGTTGGAGGGGGCGCCGGTGCCGCCCGTCACCACCTGCTGCAGGGCGTAGCCGGCGGTCGCGGCCACCTCCTCGGACATCCCCTGGCTGCACTCGGAGGCGGGCGGCGCGACGTCCGCGCCCGTGCGGTCGACGATCCGGTCGATCGCGATGGGCGTGCAGACGGTGCCCTTGTTCGCGAAGCCGGCGAAGGCCGTGGCCATCGTGAGCGGAGCGATCTCGTTGGTGCCGAGGATGGTCGGCGCGAGCTTCTGCAGCTCGGTCCCGTCGGCACGGTGCACGCCCATCGCCAGCGCCGTGTTGCGGATGCCGCAGAGGTCCAGCTGCTGGGCCATGGCGGCGAACGAGGTGTTGATCGAGCCGGTCGTCGCCTGCAGGGCCGTGGTCACTCCTCCGTTGCCGCCCTCGTCGTTCCCGGGGTTCCAGGACTCGCCGTAGTAGACGCCGTCGGGCTCGCAGCTGTCACGGAAGGTCGTGTAGGCGCGGCGGGTGCCGTCGACGCTCTCGCCGAGCGAGTGCCCCTCCTGCAGCCACTCCGCGAGGGTGAACACCTTGTAGGTCGAGCCGACCTGGAATCCCGAGGAGCCGCCGTACCCGAAGTCGGTGTTGTAGTTGACGCTCGTGTAGTTGGGGCCCGTCAGGTCCGGATCGTTGGAGTAGTCCTTGTTCTGGGTCATCGCGAGGATCCGGCCGGTGCCGACCTCGACCGAGACGCTCGCGCTGCCGATGTTCACGTTCGCCATCGACTTGGGCACCCAGTCGTCGGTGGCCGAGACGGCGGCCTGCTGCAGGTCGGAATCGAGTGTCGTGTAGATCCGGTAGCCGCCGCGCTTGAAGGTGGCGTCGCGCTCGTCCTGGCTCGCACCGAACGCGTCGTCGTTCTTGATGACCCAGGTGACGTAGTCGCAGAAGAAGGCCGCGACTCCGGCCGTCTGGCAGCCGGTGCTCGGCTCGGTGATGTCTGGCGTCACGGGCTCGGCGACGGCCGCCTGCGCCTGCTCGGACGTCACCTTCGACTCGAGGTCCATGCGGGTGACGATGTAGTCGCGCCGGTCCCGGGTCTGCGGGTAGCCCTCCGCGGCGGGGTTCGCCGGGTCGCCGGGCCGGTCGAAGCGGAACTTCTCGGGGTTGTTCACGATCGCGACGAGTGCGGCGGACTGCGCGAGCGAGAGGTCCTTCGCGCTCACTCCGAAGTAGTAGCGGGCGGCCGCCTCGACGCCGTAGACGGTGCCGCCGAACAGGGCGATGTTGAGGTAGCCCAGCAGGATGTCGTTCTTCGGATACTCCTTCTCGAGCCCGATGGCGAGCCGCATCTCGGCGACCTTGCGCTCCGGAGTGGTCTCCGTGGCCTCGCGGTAGGCCGCGTCGCGCTCGATCGGATCGCTGAGCGCCTCCGCCTTCTGCACGAGCACGTTCTTGACGTACTGCTGCGTGATGGAGGAGCCGCCCTGGACGTCCCCGCCCATGGCCGTCGTCGCAGCCGCGCGGACGGTGCCGAGCAGATCGATGCCGCCGTGCTCGTAGAAGCGGGGGTCCTCGGAGGCGACCACGGCGTCCTTCACGAACGGCGAGATCTCGTCCCAGCCCACCTCGACGCGGTTCTGGGCGTAGAAGGAGGCGAGCAGCACGTCGCCGCCGGAGGAGTCCTTCGCGTACACGTCGCTCTTCTCGGCGAGCGTGCCGATCTCGAGGTACTCGGGGAGGTTGTCGAACATCTCCACCGTGTTGCCGGCGGCCATCCCGCTCAGCGCGATCGCCGGCGTCACCGAGGCGGCCACCAGGACTCCCGCGACGACGCTCATGGCGACGATGCCGATCAGACCGCCGACGGCGCCCCCGATGGTCTTCACGACTCTGGTCCCGCCCTGCCCCGACATAGAATCAGCGTAGTCGCCGCGCTCGGACGAGCCGCGGCGCTCATCCCGCCGACGCGCGGCGCTCAGCAGTCGTCCCGCACCGGCCGCACCCGAGGAGAGCCATGTCCGTCCCGCGCTGGGAGTACATCACCACCCCGCTGATGATCCACAACACCACGGCGATCCTGAACACCTGGGGATCCGAGGGCTGGGAGCTGGTCCAGATCGTGACCGGTCCCGAGGGCGGCCTCGTCGCGTACCTCAAGCGCCCCGTCGCCGAGGCCGGCGCGTGATCGCCGAGCGTCTCGCGGAGCTCGGCGTCGAGCTGCCCGCCGTGGCGGTCCCCGCCGGCGCCTACGTCCCCGCCGTCGTGCACGGCGGCCTCGTCTACACGGCCGGGCAGATCCCCTTCGTCGACGGCGCTCTGCCGCTGGTCGGCAAGGTCGGCGCCGAGGTGTCGCCCGAGCAGGCGAAGGAGCTGGCCCGCACCTGCGCCCTCAACGCGCTCGCGGCCGTCGCCGACGCGATCGGATCGCTCGACCGGGTGACGCGGATCGTGAAGCTCACCGGCTTCGTCGCGTCCGCCTCCGGCTTCACCGGGCAGCCCGGCGTGATCAACGGCGCCTCGGAGCTGCTCGGCGACGTGTTCGGCGAGCCCGGCCGTCACGCGCGCTCGGCCGTCGGGGTGGCGGAGCTGCCCCTCGGCGCTCCCGTCGAGGTCGAGCTGATCGTCGCCTTCGACTGACGCACCGCCCCCTCCGGCCCACGCGGCGGGAGGGGGCGGCGCCCGGTCAGTCCGCGGCGATCGCGGAGGAGATCACCGCCATCACCTGCGTGTCCGCGAGCGTCGTCGTGTCGCCCACGGCACGTCCCTCCGCCACGTCGCGCAGCAGCCGGCGCATGATCTTCCCCGAGCGGGTCTTGGGCAGCTCCTGCACCACGAAGATCCGCTTCGGGCGGGCGATTGCGCCGATGTGCTCGGCGACGTGCGCCTTCAGGGTGGCCTCGAGCTCGTCGTGTCCGTGGGCCAGCGCCTCGGCCTGGCTCGCCTTCGCGATCACGAATGCGACCACGGCCTGGCCGGTGGTCTCGTCCGCGGCTCCCACGACGGCCGCCTCGGCGACGACCGGGTGCGAGACGAGGGCCGACTCGATCTCGGCCGTCGAGAGGCGGTGGCCGGAGACGTTCATCACGTCGTCCACGCGCCCCAGGAGCCAGAGGTCGCCGTCCTGGTCGCGACGCGCTCCGTCGCCCGCGAAGTAGCGGTCGCCGAACTTCGACCAGTAGGTATCGACGTAGCGCTCCGGGTCGCCCCAGATGCCGCGCAGCATCGCCGGCCAGGGCTCGGTGATCACGAGCAGTCCGCCCTCGTCGGCGCCGACCGGCGTCCCGGCGTCGTCGACCACGTCGATCGAGATCCCCGGCAGAGCGACCTGCGCGGACCCGGGCTTGAGAGTCGTCACCCCGGGCAGGGGGGACACCATCATCGCGCCGGTCTCGGTCTGCCACCAGGTGTCGACGATGGGGGTGCGGCCGCCGCCGATGACGTCGCGGTACCAGACCCACGCCTCCGGGTTGATCGGCTCGCCGACCGATCCGAGCAGGCGCAGGCTCGAGAGGTCGAAGCGCTGCGGGATCTGCCGGCCGAGCTTCATGAAGGAGCGGATCGCCGTGGGCGCCGCGTAGAGGATCGTCACGCCGTGCTTCTCGACGATCTCCCACCAGCGGCCGGGATGCGGGCTGTCGGGAGTGCCCTCGTACATCACCTGGGTGGCGCCGTTGGCGAGCGGGCCGTAGACGACGTAGCTGTGTCCGGTGATCCAGCCCACGTCCGCGGTCGACCAGTAGACGTCCGACTCGGGGTGCAGGTCGAAGACCGCGCGGTGCGTGAAGGCGACCTGGGTGAGGTACCCGCCGCTGGTGTGCAGGATGCCCTTGGGCTTCCCGGTCGTGCCGCTCGTGTAGAGGATGAAGAGGGGCTGCTCGGCGGGGAACGGCTTGGCGACGTGGTCGGCGTCGACCGCCACGATCTCCTCGTGCCACCAGAGGTCGCGCCCCTCGTGCCAGGCGACCTCGTTGCCTCCGCGGCGCACGACCAGGACGTGCTGGACGCTGGACTCGCCGCCGAGGGCGAGCGCGGCGTCGACCGCCGGCTTCAGGGGCGAGACGGCGCCCTTGCGCCAGCCGCCGTCGGCGGTGATGACGAGTGTCGCCTCCGCGTCGTCGATCCGCGCGCGGAGGCTCTCGGCGCTGAAGCCGCCGAAGACGACGGAGTGGACCGCCCCCAGCCGGGCGACGGCCAGCATCGCGATGACCGCCTCCGGGATCATGGGCAGGTAGATCGCGATGCGGTCGCCGGCGCGGACGCCGAGGCTCGTGAGCAGGTTCGCGGCGCGCTTCACCTCGGCGGTGAGCTCGGCGTAGGTGATCGAGCGGGAGTCGCCGGGCTCGCCCTCCCAGTGCAGGGCGACACGGTCGCCGTGGCCGGCCAGGACGTGGCGGTCGAGGCAGTTGTAGGCCACGTTCAGCTCGCCGTCGTCGAACCACTTCGCGAACGGGGGCTCGCTCCAGTCGAGCGTGCGCGTGAACGGCCGGTGCCAGTGCAGGAGCTCGCGGCTCCGGTCGGCCCAGAAGGCGAGGCGGTCGGCCGCGGCCTCGTCGTAGAGCGCGGCGGTCGCGACCGCTCCGGCGGCGAGATCGGCCGGCGGCGGGAACCGGCGGGTCTCGTGGAGGAGGTTGTCGATGGCGTTCCGGTCGGCGGCCGGGGCGTCGGGGGGAGTGGACATCTGCGATTCGCTCCTTCGCGAGTGAGACGTTCGCCGGCCCGCGCGGTCGGCGTCGCACCACCGTAGCGCCCGCCTCCAGCGCGGATCACCGAGCGCCGCAAGCTGGGTGCGGGGCGGGTGTCGGATAAGAGTCCGCAGAGAACAGGATCCGGGCTTGGCGAATCGCGATCCGTCCCCTACAGTTGCATACGGCCGAATGAACTTCGGCCCAGCGGCGCAAGTGATTCCCCCCAATCCAGCGCCGCCGAGGCGGCACCTGTTCCCCCCAATGGGTGCCGCCCCCTTCTTCCCGCCGGATCCGGCGGAGGGACGCCCCCGCTCGAGCTCTGCTCGCGGGGGCGTTTCCGCGTTGCCGGGACGTCTCCTCGTCGACTGGGCTTCTCTGCGCCGTGGGGCCCCTCCTCGGAGCGGCTCCCTGCCGAGAGCCCCGGGCCGCCCCTGCGCGCGCGTCCGGCCCGGGTCGTTCCTCCACAGGCGCCGACGCGGGCGTCTCTCCTCCGATCGGGCAGGGAGCGCCCCGGCGCGCGGAACGGGCTCCTAGCGTGCCGGGATGACCCGCGACTTCGTCCCCCTCGTCCCCGCCGAGCACCGCCGCGACCCGCTGCCGGTGCGGCCCGCCGCCGCCGGTCTCGGGCTGCTCGCGCCGCACGCCGCGGACCCCGCGGTGACCGACCTCTTCGTGAACGGCGGCGCGGGCCTCTGGATAGACCGGGGCGGTGGTGCGGAGCGGGTGCCGGAGTGGACGCTCGACGCCGCCGGAGCACGGCGGCTGGCCGTCGCGCTGGTCGCGGCCGGTGGACGGCACGTCGACGAGGCGACCCCGTGCGTGGACGTCAGGCTCCGTCACGGGGTCCGCGTGCACGTCGTGCTGCCGCCGGTGGCGACCGGGGGAGCGCTCGTGTCGGTGCGGGTGCCGCGGTCGGACTCCTGGACGCTCGGGGAGCTGCAGGCGGCGGGGATGCTGGACGACGACGGGGTGCGGCTTCTGCGCCGGGCGGTCCGCGAGCGGTGGAACCTGCTGATCACGGGAGCCGGTGGATCAGGCAAGACCACCCTGCTCGGCGCCCTGCTCGGGTGCGCGGCGCCGACCGAGCGGATCGTCGCCATCGAGGACGTCGGCGAGCTCCGGCCTGCGCATCCGCACGTCGTCTCGCTCGAGGCGCGGCAGCCCAACCTCGAGGGCGCCGGTGCCGTGGGGCTGGACCGGCTCGTGCGGGAGGCGCTGCGGATGCGTCCGGACCGCCTGGTCCTCGGCGAGTGCCGCGGCGTCGAGCTGCGCGAGCTGCTGTCCGCGCTGAACACCGGGCACGACGGCGGTGCGGGGACCCTCCACGCGAACTCCCTCGAGGACGTGCCCGCGCGTCTCGAGGCGCTCGGGGTCCTCGCGGGACTCGGGCCCGAGGCGATCGCCCGCCAGACGGTCAGCGCGATCGACCTGGTGCTCCACCTCGAGCGCCGCGACGGGCGGCGGCGGCTGGCGGCATTCGGGACGTTCGCGCTCGACGCGGCCGGCCGCCTGAGGGTCGAGGACGGGTCGCTCCCGAGCGCCTCGAGGTCGAGCGCGTGACGGGCCGGGACGGGCTGGACGAGGTCGCGGCCGTCGTGCACCGACTGGCCGTCCTCCTCGCGGCGGGAGTGGCTCCCGCGTCGGCCCTCGGGCATCTCGCGGGGGCGGAGGGGGCGGACAGCGGGGACGCGCGGCGGCGGCGACTGCTCCGGGCGGTGTCGGAGGAGGCCGGCCGAGGGGGCGACGTGACGGAGGCGCTGCTGCGCGGGACGCCGGCTTCGCGGCGGAGCGGCTCGGAGCGGAAGCGGCCGCGACGGCGAGCGCCGGACACCGGTGAGGCGACCGCGTGGGCGGCGCTGGCCGCCGCGTGGCGGGTGGCCGCCGACTCCGGCGCGCCGGTCGCCGCCGCTCTCGGCGAGCTGGCGGAGTCCCTGCGCGAGCTGGCGCGCGCCCGCCGGGACATCGAGGTGGCTCTGGCCGGTCCCTCCGCCACCGGGAGGGTCGTGAGCGCGCTGCCGCTGGCGGCGCTGGGTCTGGGGGCGCTGCTGGGCTTCGACGTGGTCGGCGTGCTCCTCGGGACGGTGCCCGGTGCGGTCTGCCTGGTCGGGGGAGCCGGGTTGATGGCGGCCGCGCACGCGTGGACGCGGCGCCTCGTCCGAAGCGCGGCCCCGGCCGATCCGGCGCCCGGGCTCGCGCTCGACCTCCTCTCGGTGGCGCTGGCCGGTGGCGGCTCGATCGAGTCGTCGCGCGCCCGGGTCGTGGCGGCGCTCGCCGAGTGCGGGCTCGACTCGGGCGAGCGCGTGCTCTCCGACGCGGACCCGGTGCTCGCCCTCTCCGCGGCGGCTGGTGTGCCGGCCGGACGCCTGCTCCGGAGCGAGGCGGCTCTGGTCCGGGCGCGGGCGTCCTCCGGGGCGCGGGAGCGAGCCGCTCGGCTCGGCGTGACCCTGATGCTGCCGCTCGGAGTCTGCGTGCTGCCGGCGTTCCTGCTGCTCGGAGTGGCCCCGATGGTCGTCTCGGTCCTGCTCTCGACGTTCTCGGTGACGGCGTGATTCGGTCGACCGCTCCTCCACAGGGGCGGGATCGGGAGGCGTGTCCACGGATCGGCCGGAGGGCCGATCGGCGGGATCGGGAGTCCGCGATCCTCGGAGGAGGGGCACGGAGCGGGGCGGAACGGAGCAGGACACATGAGCAGTGACACGGCGATCAGCGGCGGGGAAGTCTCCCGGAGTCGAGGATTCGGTAGGAGGAGGGATGCGGGAAGTGGTGTGGCCGGAACGAGCCGGGGCTCGAGGAGCGGCGGAGATGCGGTGTCCGGCGGAGGAACGGGCATCGACGTCTCCGCGGGGCGCGTCGAGTGGTGCCGACCCGGGTGGGGAGGTCTCGGCGCTCTGGGCGACGAGGAGGGGTCGGCGACGGCGGAGTACGCGATCGCGACGATGGCCGCGGTCGGCTTCGCCGGGCTGCTCGTGGTCATCCTCAAGGGCGACGAGGTGCGGAGCATCCTGACCGACCTGGTGACCCGCGCGCTCACCGCGGCGGGATGAGAGGCCTTCCGCTGCTGCGCGGGCGGCTCGTCCAGGAGGAGGGCTCGGCCACTGCCGAGCTCGCGCTCGTGCTCCCGGCGGTGGTCGCGGTGCTGGCGCTGTGCCTGGGATCGGTGGCGGCCTCGGCGCAGTACGTCCGGCTCGTGGACGCGGCGGCCGACGCGGCCCGGTCCGCGGCCCGGGGCGACGACCCCCACGCGCCGCTCGCCCGGGTAGCGGGGGCGTCGCTCACGGCGGGGGAGCAGGACGGACTGGTCTGCGTCGACGTCGCGGCTCGGCTGCATCCGCTCCCGGCGGTGTCGCTCCCGGTCTCGGTCCGGTCCTGCGCGCTGGGCGGAGGCGGATGATCCGCCGGCTCCCCGGGGCTGTCCGCGACCAGGAGGAGGGATCGGCCGCGGTCGTGGCGATCGGAGTCGTCGCGGGCACGATCCTGGTGACGGCCGCCGTGCTCGCCGGCTGCGCAGGAGTCGTCGGGCACCAGCGAGCCGTCGCCGCCGCGGACGCCTCGTCCCTGGCAGCGGCCGACGTCGCCTCCGGCCTGCTGGCCGGGGATCCGTGCGGACGTGCCGCCGCCGTGGCCCGCGCGAACGGCGCCGAGCTCGTCCTCTGCGACGTCGACGGCGGCGTCGCGAGAACGGAGGCGGCCGTCGCCGCGGGTCCGCTCTCCCTCACGGCGCGGTCGAGGGCCGGACCGCCGCCCTGAGGGCGGAGGCAGCAGCGGGCGTCGTCCGGACCGAGGTTCGGACGACGCCGCGGGAGCGCGTCAGTCGGAGGAGAGTCGCTGGTACCGGTACGCGGCGGCGGTCGGCAGGGCGCCCGCGCCCTCGTCGTGCTCGAGGCCCCCGGCGAGGAGGTAGATGTAGCGGGAGCCCGCCCTCGCCCCGGGGATCTCGAGGCGTGCGGCGGGGGCCTGATCGTCGCCGTATCCCCGGCGGAGGGTCTTGCCCTCCAGCGGTCCGTCGAGGAGCTTGGCCGTGTAGGCGGAAGTCGTGGTGGTGTGCGTCGTTGCCATGCCTCATCATGCGCCGATCGGCGCCGCGCGTCACCCCCGCCGACGGCAGGCCGGGCAGGCGGCTCCGAGGCCGTGTCCAGCGTCCTCCCGAGGTCCCCGTGTCCTCGGGAGGGGGCAGGACGTCCGGGGTCAGTGTGTATGGTGTGCCTGTCGGGCGCCCCCGCCGATGGGGACGCGTCGCCGTTCCCCGCACCACGTCGCCGCGCACCGTCTCCCCGCAGCAGGGGACGTCGGACCACTGGTCGTCCGACCCGACAGCACCAATCGAGGAGAACTGTGTCCGGCACGAAGAAGCTGGTGATCGTCGAGTCGCCGGCGAAAGCCAAGACCATCGCCCAGTACCTGGGCGACGGCTACGAGGTGCTCGCCTCCGTCGGGCACATCCGCGACCTCATCGAGCCGAAGAACCTCCCCCCGGAGCTGAAGAAGGGCCCGCTGGGCAAGTTCTCCGTCGACGTCGACAACGGCTTCGAGCCCTACTACGTCGTGTCCGACCAGAAGAAGAAGACGGTCGCCGACCTCAAGCGCGCGCTGAAGAACGCCGACGAGCTCTACCTCGCCACTGATGAAGACCGCGAGGGCGAGGCCATCGCGTGGCACCTCCTCGAGGAGCTCAAGCCCAAGGTCCCCGTGCACCGCATGGTCTTCCACGAGATCACGAAGGACGCGATCCAGAAGGCGCGCGACAACACCCGGGACATCGACACCTCCCTGGTCGACGCCCAGGAGACCCGCCGCATCCTCGACCGCCTCTACGGCTACGAGATCTCGCCCGTGCTGTGGCGCAAGGTCGGCCCCGGGCTCTCGGCCGGTCGGGTGCAGTCGGCCGCGACCCGCCTGGTGGTCGACCGCGAGCGGGAGCGCCTGGCGTTCGTGTCGGCGAGCTACTGGGACCTCGCCACCGTGCTCGCACCCGAGTCGGACGCCGCGGCGGGCTTCGACGCCCGCCTGGCGCGGCTCGACGGCAAGCGGATCGGAAGCGGCCGCGACTTCGACGACCGCGGTCAGCTGAAGGGCGACGTCACCGTCCTCGACGAGTCCACCGCCGGTGCCCTCGCCGAGGCGCTGCGCGACCCCGCCACCACGGTCCGGGTCTCGAACCTCGAGTCCAAGCCGTACTCGCGCCGCCCCGCCGCCCCGTTCACCACGTCCACGCTCCAGCAGGAGGCGGCGCGCAAGCTCCGCTTCTCGGCGCGCCAGACGATGAGCGTCGCGCAGTCGCTCTACGAGAACGGCTTCATCACCTACATGAGGACCGATTCACCCGGGCTCTCGCAGCAGGCGCTGAACGCCGCACGCACTCAGGCCGCGTCCCTCTACGGAGCCGAGACCGTCCCGGACAAGCCCCGCCTGTACTCCGGCAAGAACAAGAACGCGCAGGAGGCGCACGAGGCCATCCGGCCCGCGGGCGAGACCTTCCGCACCCCGGACCAGCTCTCGGGCACCCTCCGCGGCAACGACCTCCGCCTCTACGAGCTCATCTGGAAGCGCACCGTCGCCTCGCAGATGGCCGACGCCAAGGGCTCGACCGCCACCGTGACGCTGCTCGCCGAGCCGGCCGGCGACGTCGCGAAGACCGCCGAGTTCACCGCCTCCGGAACCGTCATCACCTTCCGCGGATTCCTGCTCGCCTACGAGGAGGGGCGCGACGAGGAGCGTCACGGCGCCCGCGACGAGAAGGACGCCAAGCTGCCGGTGCTCGAGGTCGGCCAGAGCCTGGTCGTCGCCGAGGTCGAGGCCAAGGGCCACGAGACCTCGCCGCCCCCGCGCTACACGGAGGCGAGCCTGGTCAAGGCGCTCGAGGAGCTCGGCATCGGCCGGCCCTCGACCTACGCGTCGATCATCTCCACCATCGTCGACCGCGGCTACGTCACTCCGCGCGGCACCGCCCTCGTGCCCAACTGGATCGCCTTCTCGGTGGTCCGGCTGCTCGAGGACTTCTTCTCCGACCTGGTGGAGTACGACTTCACCGCCGAGATGGAGGGCGACCTCGACCGCATCGCCGGCGGCGAGGAGGACCGCGTCGCCTGGCTCAACCGCTTCTACTTCGGCGGAGGCACGCACCCCGGGCTCCGACACGTCGTGGACAACCTCGGCGAGATCGATGCGAAGAGCATCAACTCCGTCCGGATCACCGACGACATCACCCTGCGCATCGGCAAGTACGGCCCCTACCTCGAGGTGGCCCAGGAGGAGGGGCAGGAGACGCCGCGTCGCGTCAACCTGCCGCTCGAGCTGGCTCCCGACGAGCTCACGCCCGCCAAGGCGCAGGAGCTCGTCGACGCCCCGGTGCAGACCGACCGCGTGCTGGGAAGCAACCCCGACTCGGGCAAGACCGTCGTCGTCAAGGACGGGCGCTTCGGCCCCTACGTGACCGAGGTCGATCCGGAGCCGGAGACCGCGGCGGATCCCGCCACCGGGGAAGTCGTCGAGCGCGCGCCCGCGAAGCGCGGCGCGAAGAAGCCCGCTGTCGTGAAGCCGCGCACCTCCTCCCTCTTCAAGTCGATGGACGTCGCGTCGATCGACCTGGCGACGGCGCTGCGCCTGCTCGACCTGCCGCGCACGGTCGGCGACGACCCCGAGAGCGGCGAGCCGATCACGGCTCAGAACGGCCGGTACGGCCCGTACATCAAGAAGGGCACCGACAGCCGGTCGCTCACCAGCGAGGACCAGATCTTCGAGGTCGACCTGCCGACGGCGCTCGAGATCTTCGCCCAGCCGAAGTACGGGGCGCGACGCGCGTCGAGCGCGCTGAAGGAGTTCGAGGCGGACCCCGTCAGCGGCAAGCCGATCCGGATCCGCGACGGACGCTTCGGCGCCTACGTGACCGACGGCGAGACCAACGTCACGATCTCCAAGGGCCTCACGATCGAGGAGATCGACTTCGAGCAGGCGGTCCAGATGCTCGCCGACAAGCGCGCGAAGGGCCCGGCCAAGAAGGCTCCGGCCAAGCGCGCGCCGGCCAAGAAGCCCGCGGCGAAGACCACGGCGGCCAAGACGACGGCGGCCAAGACGACAGCGGCTAAGACGACGGCGGCTAAGACGACGGCGGCTAAGACGGCCGCGGCCGCCAAGAAGACGACCGCAGCGAAGAAGCCCGCCGCGCCCCGCGCCACCGCCGCGAGCCGCGCGGCCGCGGCGGCCGCCGCCGAGACGTCGGACGCGACCGAGTCGTGACCGGGCTGTTCGTCACCCTCGAGGGCGGGGACGGCGCGGGCAAGACCACGCAGGCCCGGCTGCTCGAGGAGTGGCTGGGCACGCGGGGCGAGACCGTCGTCCGCACCCGCGAGCCCGGAGGCACCGAGGTGGGCCTGCAGATCCGCGAGATCGTTCTGCACCACCGCGGCGAGATCGACCCGCGGGCCGAGGCCCTGCTCTACGCGGCGGACCGCGCCCAGCACATCGGGACGCTCGTGCGACCGGCGCTCGAGCGCGGCGAGGTCGTCGTGCAGGACCGCTACATCGACTCCTCCGTCGCCTACCAGGGAGCCGGACGGGTCCTCGACGCCGTCGAGGTCCGGCGGCTCTCGGAATGGGCCACCCGCGACCTGAGGCCCGACCTCACCGTCCTGCTCGACCTCGACCCCGCCGTCGCGCGGGGCCGGCTCGACGCGGCCCGCACCCGCTTCGACCGGCTGGAGGCCGAGAAGGCGGAGTTCCACGGGCGCGTGCGCGAGGCGTTCCTGGCGATCGCCGAGACGGACGCCGAGCGCTTCCTCGTCCTGGACGCCGCTCTCCCCGTCGAGGAGATCGCGGCCGCGGTGCGGGAACGGGTCGCCGTCCTCCTCGACGGCGCGTCGGCTGTCGGTGCTCGCGGTTAGCCTGGTGGCATGACCGTCTGGAGCCAGCTCGTCGGGCAGGAGCACGCCATCGGCGCCCTGCAGGACGCCTCGACGCCCCGGGACGACCGTGGCCGGGAGTCGTCGTCGATGACGCACTCCTGGCTCATCACCGGCCCTCCCGGGTCCGGCCGCTCGAACCTCGCCTACGCGTTCGCCTCCGCACTGCTCTGCCGCCGCGGCGGCTGCGGGGAGTGCCCCGACTGCCGCCAGGTCGCCGCCCGCTCCCATCCCGACCTCGCCGTGCTGACGACCGAGCGCGTGATCATCTCGATCGACGAGGTGCGGCGGCTGGTCAGCAGCTCGCAGTACTCGCCCTCGGTGTCGCGCTACCGCGTCATGGTCATCGAGGACGCCGACCGGATGAGCGAGCGCACGTCCAACGTGCTGCTGAAGGCGCTCGAAGAGCCGCCGGAGCGCACGGTCTGGATCCTGTGCGCCCCGAGCGAGGCCGATCTGCTCCCCACCATCCGCTCCCGCGTCCGCTCCGTGCGGCTCCGCGTGCCGAGCGTCGAGGACGTCGCCGGTCTCCTCGAGCGCCGCGACGGGGTCGACCCCGAGACCGCCGAGCGCGCCGCCCGCCAGGCTCAGAGCCACATCGGGATGGCGCACCGCCTGGCGACCGACGCGAACGCGCGCGAGCGGCGCGAGGAGACGCTCCGCATCGCCCTGCGCCTCCGCGGCGTCTCGGACGCGGTGCTCGGCGCTGCGCGGATGATCGAGGTCGCGACCGAGGACGCCAAGGCGATCACCCTCGAGCGCGACGAGGCCGAGCGGCAGCAGGCGCTGCGCTCGCTCGGCGTCGAGCCCGGGGGCACCGTGCCCGCGCAGCTCCGCTCGCAGCTGCGGGCGCTCGAGGAGGACCAGAAGCGACGCGCGACGCGGAGCCTCCGCGACGGCCTCGACCGGATCCTCGTCGACCTGCTCTCCCTCTACCGCGACGTGGTGCGCCTCCAGCTCGGGGCGCCCGGCGGCGTCATCAACGAGGAGGTCCGGACCGAGATGACCGCGCTCGCCGAAGCGACTCCGCCCGACCGCACGCTCGCGGTCCTCGACGCGATCGCGACCGCCCGGCAGCGGATCGACGCGAACGTCTCCCCGGTCCTCGCTCTCGAGGCGCTGCTCGTCGTCGCGGCGCGCCGCCCGGTGGCCGCGTGAGGCGGGGGCGCCGGTCGGCCGTCGTCGTCGCGCTCGCCGCGGCCGCGTCCCTCCTGACCGGCTGCTTCGCGCCCGGCCCGAGCGTCGACCGGACCTCCACCCCCTATCCGCAGACCGTCGACGACTCCCTGGAGCGCTACTACTCGCAGGTGCTGGTCTGGGACGACTGCGGCGACGGCGCTCTCTGCACCGACGCGACCGTCCCGCTCGACTGGGACGACCCCTCGGGGGAGACCGCGTCGATCGCTCTGGTGCGCCGACCCGCGACGAAGGGACCGGCGATCGGCTCCCTGCTCGTGAACCCGGGCGGACCGGGAGCGTCGGGCGTCGACTTCATCCGCGACAGCGCCGACTACGCGGTCGACTCCGCGCTCGCCGCCCGGTACGACGTCGTCGGCTTCGATCCGCGCGGAGTGGGCGCCTCCACCGCGGTCTCCTGCCTCGACGCCGCGGGCCTCGACTCCTACCTCTACGACATCACGCCCGGGGAGCGGGGCAGCGACGAGTGGATCCAGGCGCAGCGCACGTCCGCCGCTGCGTTCGCCGCCGCCTGCCAGGAGCGCAGCGGGCCGCTGCTGCCCGAGGTCGGCACCCCGAGCGCCGCCCGTGATCTCGACGTGCTGCGCGCGGCGCTCGGCGACGAGACGCTGCACTACCTCGGCTACTCCTACGGCACGTTCCTCGGAGCGACCTACGCCGGGCTGTTCCCGGACCGGGTCGGCCGCCTCGTCCTCGACGGCGCGATCGATCCGGCGGCCACCTCGTTCGACGTGGTGCGCGAGCAGGCGAAGGGGTTCGAGAGCGCACTGCGCGCCTACCTCGCCGACTGCCTCCGCTCGGACGACTGCCCGTTCACCGGCACCGTCGACGCGGGGATGGCCCAGCTGAAGCGCATGCTCGATGACGTGGACGCCTCGCCGATCCGGGCCGCCGACGGCCGTGAGCTCGGCGCGAGCACGCTGTTCACCGCGATCGTCTACCCGCTCTACGACGCCACGGCGTGGGGAGCGCTGAGCGAGATGCTGGCCGACGTCCGCCGGGGCGACCCCGCGGTCGCGTTCCAGTACGCGGACGCCTACAACGGGCGCGACGCGGACGGCCGGTACGCGGACAACACCACCGAGGCGTTCCTCGCGATCAACTGCGTCGACTACTCCTACGACGCCGACACCGCCTCGATGCGCGCCGACGAGGCCGCTCTCGAGCAGGCCGCGCCGACGATCGGCCGCTACATGGCCTACGGCGACATCCTCTGCAGCGAGTGGCCGGCGGCCTTTGAGGGCTCCCGCGAGCCGATCACCGCGGAGGGCTCGGCGCCCATCCTGGTCGTGGGCACCACGAACGATCCCGCGACGCCCTACGTGTGGGCGCAGGCGCTCGCGGGCGAGCTCTCCGCCGGTCACCTGGTCACCTACGACGGCGAGGGCCACACGGCCTACAACAAGTCGACGTCCTGCGTGAACGACGCGGTCGACGCGTACCTGCTCGAGGGGACCGTCCCGGAGGTGGATCCGCAGTGCTGAGCGAGCAGGAGCGGCCCCGCGAGCAGCAGCCCGGGCTCCGCGAGCGCAAGCGCCTGGCCACGCGGCGGGCGATCGAGATCGCCGTCCTCCGCCTGGCGAGCGAGCGCGGGCCGGAGCGGGTGACCATCGAGGACGTCTCGCGCGCCGCCGACGTCTCCACGCGCACCTTCTTCAACTACTTCGCCTCGAAGGAGGACGCGCTGGTCGGCGGGCTCCCGGTCATCGCCGACGAGACGGCGGCGGCGTTCGTCACGGGCCGGGGCGCCGTGCTCGAGGACCTGCAGCGGGTCTTCGTCGCCGCGATGGAGGAGCCGCTCGAGGAGGACCGGGAGCTGCACGTCCTCCGCCGCGCGCTCTTCCGCGAGCACCCGCATCTGGTCGGTCTGAAGATCGCGGGCATGCGCGAGTTCGAGCTCGCGGTCGAGGGGCTCGTCGCCGAGCGTCTCGGCCAGGAGGACGACGACGCGGAGCGGGTGCGCAGCCGGGCGCGGATGCTGACGCTCCTCGGGCTCGCCGCCGTCCGCCACGCCTGGGCGGCCTGGGTCGATCACGACGGCCGGGAGGCCCTGCCCGGACGCATCGCCCGCTCCTTCGAGGAGCTCCGCGGCGCGCTCGCCTGAGCCGAGCGCAGCGGTAGCCGCCGCCGTCGCGGGGCCTCTGCTCGACCGCGCCGTCCTGATTCACGCCCGGGGGCGCGAGCAGGCTATGCTGTGTAATCGTGTCCGGGGCTCAGGCCCCGCGTGCACGCCGCCTTAGCTCAGTCGGCAGAGCGTCTCACTCGTAATGAGAAGGTCGTGGGTTCGATTCCCACAGGCGGCTCCCTCTCCCGTCATCCTCGACGTCCGAGCCGGATCCGTGAGTTCCCGGCCGGATCCGCGGCGTCCAGGTCGCGTCGAACTCGCGTCGCTACCCTGTTGCGGATGACCGACACGCCTCCTCCCCGCCGTCGCCGCACTCTCGTGGTCGCCGCGGTGCTCGTGGCCGCCGTGCTCGGTGGCGGCGCCTTCGGCGTGGGGACGGCTCTCGGCAGCGCCGCGGAGCCAGGGGCGCTGCCCGTCGCCTCGACCCCGACCGCCACCGCGACTCCCACACCGACGCCGACGGCCACGGCGCGGCCCACCGCCGAAGCGGCGGCCGAAGCGCTCCGCACCTGCTCGGTGGCGGGGCTCGCCGCCGACCCGCGCCTGGGCTCGATGCAGGCGCGCGTGGTCGACGCCGCGACGGGCGAGGTCCTGTTCGACCGCGGGGGCGGGACCGCGTCCCGCACCGCCTCCGCCCTCAAGATCCTCACGGCCGCGTCGGCGCTCGCGGTCCTCGGCCCGGACACACGCATCGCCACCACCGTTGTCCGCGGGAGCGAGCCCGGAAGTGTCGTCCTCGTCGGCGGGGGAGACCTCACCCTGACCGGGCTCCCGACCGGCCGGGAGTCGACCTACGCCGGAGCGGCCCACCTCGACGACCTCGCGGCGCAGGTCGAGAGCGCCTGGGAGGCGGACCCCTCCACCGCCGGGACGCCGATCACGTCGCTGGTGCTCGACTCCTCCCTCTACTCGGGCGAGACCTGGCAGCCGAGCTGGAACCGCAAGGAGCAGGTCGACGGCTACATGCCCGAGATCACGGCGCTCCAGGTGGACGGCGATCGCGAGGACCCCACGGCCTCGACCTCCGAGCGCGGCACGGATCCGGTCGGCCGGGCCGGAGGGGCGTTCGCCGATGAGCTGGACGGCTCGCCCGTGGTCTCCACCGGGACGGCTCCCGCGGGCGCGGCGGTTCTCGGCACGGTGGAGTCGGCCCCGGTCGGCACGCTCGTGCAGCAGATGCTGCTCGTCTCCGACAATGCGATCGCCGAGATGCTCGCGCGACTCGTCGCGATCCGCACCGGCGCGGGCAGCGACTTCGCTGCCGAGCAGGCCGGTGTGCTGCAGGGGCTCGCCGGTTACGGCGTCGACACGTCCGGGATCGCGATCGTCGACGGCTCCGGTCTGAGCGACGACAACGCGGTCGCGCCGGCGTACTTCACCGAGCTGCTCCGGAAGGTGCAGGCCCGCGAGGGGCAGCTGGGGATCCTCCTGGACGGCCTGCCGGTGTCGGGCCGGACGGGCTCGCTCTCCTACTCCGACCGCTTCGCCGGCGACAACGCCGCGGCCGACGGCGCGGTGCGAGCGAAGACGGGCTGGATCGACACCGGCTACACCCTGGCCGGCGTGGTCACCGCGGCGGACGGCACCGAGCTGACCTTCGCGGTCTACGCTCTCGGCGACGTCTCCGACTCGGCGAAGACCGCGATCGACACCCTCGTGACGGGCGTCTACCGCTGCGGATCCTCGCTCTCCGACTCCTGACCCGGACGGGTCGGCCGCCCGCTCCTCCTCTCCACCTCCTCCCGGAAGGCCCACGATGACCACCGCACTCCTGATCGTCGACGTGCAGAACGACTTCACCGAGGGCGGCGCGCTCGCCGTCACAGGCGGCGCGGCCGTCGCCCAGGGCATCACCGCGCATCTGGCGGCGCACGCCGGCCGGTACTCCGCGGTGCTGGCCTCCCGCGACTGGCACGAGGGCGACTCCGACAACGGCGGCCATTTCGCGGTGGAGCCGGACTTCGTCGACAGCTGGCCCGTCCACTGCGTCGCCGGCACGGACGGCGCGCGGTTCCACCCGGCCCTGGACACCGCTCTGATCGACGTGCAGATCCTCAAGGGGCAGGGCCGCCCCTCCTACTCGGCCTTCGAGGGCACGACGGAGGCGGGCGAGGAGCTCGGCGCCGTGCTCGCGGAGCAGGGCGTCACTGCGCTCGACGTCGTGGGACTCGCGACCGACCACTGCGTGCGCGCCTCGGCGCTCGACGCGCGACGGGCGGGGCTCGAGGTCCGCGTGCTCCAGGACCTGGTCGCAGGCGTCTCCGAGGAGGCGAGTGCCGCGGCGCTGCGCGAGCTGACGGAGGCGGGAGTCCGCGTCGAGCGGTCCGTCTGAGCGCTCGTCCCTCCACAGGGCTCAGGGAGGCGCAGGTCCTCGCGGCTCCCGGCGACCACGCCCCCGGAGCGATCGCCCGTCCTACACTGGGAGGACGAGAAGCTCCTCCCGGCGCGGTCTGCGCGCTCCGATCCGAAGAAGTGGTTCCCTCCTGTGACTGATTCCGTCGCGTCCCGCGCCGCCGAGACCGCTCTGCTCGCCCGCATCCCCACGCAGCTGCTGATCGGCGGTGAGTGGGTGGACGCCTCCGGCGGCGGCTCGATCGACGTCGAGGACCCGGCCACCGGAGCGGTCCTGGTCTCGATCGCCGACGCGACTCCGGAGGACGGGGTCCGGGCGCTCGACGCCGCCGTCGCCGCCGGTCCGTCGTGGGCCGCGACGGCGCCGCGGAAGCGGGGCGAGATCCTCCGGCGGGCGTTCGACCTCCTGCAGGAGCGCACCGAGGAGTTCGCGCTCCTGATGGCGCTCGAGATGGGCAAGCCGGTCGCGGAGGCGAGGGGCGAGGTCGTGTACGGCGGCGAGTTCCTCCGCTGGTTCAGCGAGGAGGCGGTGCGCATCAGCGGACGCTACGGCGTCTCGCCCGAGGGCAGTGGCCGGATGATCGTCTCGCAGCACCCGGTGGGCCCCTGCTACCTGATCACCCCCTGGAACTTCCCGCTCGCGATGGCGACGCGGAAGATCGCTCCGGCGCTGGCGGCGGGCTGCACCGTCGTCGTGAAGCCGGCCGAGCTCACTCCGCTCACCACGCTCGCCTTCGCGGCGCTGCTCGCCGAGGCGGGGCTCCCCGACGGCGTGCTCAACGTGGTCACCACGTCCTCGGCGGGAGCCGTGTCGGCTCCGATCCTGTCGGATCCCCGCCTGCGGAAGGTGTCCTTCACCGGCTCCACTCCCGTCGGGCGCACGCTGCTGCAGCAGGCCTCCGAGAACGTGCTGCGGACCTCGATGGAGCTGGGCGGCAACGCGCCCTTCGTCGTGTTCGAGGACGCCGACCTCGACCGGGCGGTCGAGGGCGCGATGCTCGCGAAGTTCCGCAACATCGGCCAGGCCTGCACGGCCGCCAACCGCTGCTTCGTGCACGAGTCGATCGCCGAGGAGTTCGCCGCGCGGATCGTGGAGCGCGTGCGCGCTCTGCGCGTCGGCCGCGGCACCGAGGACGGAGTGACCATCGGCCCGCTGATCGACGAGCGCGCGGTCGAGAAGGCGTCCGCGCTGGTGGAGGACGCAACCTCCCGCGGCGCGCGCCTGCTCACCGGCGGCGATCGGATCGAGGGGGCCGGCCACTTCTACCGGCCGACCGTGCTCGCGGGGGTCGACCGGGAGAGCGAGATCCTGCGCACCGAGATCTTCGGCCCGGTCCTCGCGATCGTGCCGTTCACCGACGAGGACGACGCCGTCGCGCTCGCCAACGACACCGAGTACGGACTGGTGTCCTACGTCTTCACGCGCGATCTCGCCCGCGGTCAGCGGATGATCGAGCGGCTCGCCACCGGGATGATGGGCCTCAACGTCGGCGTGGTGTCGAACGCGGCGGCGCCCTTCGGCGGGGTGAAGCAGTCGGGCCTCGGCCGCGAGGGCGGACTCGAGGGGATCCACGAGTACCTCAGCACCAAGTACACGCTCACCCCCGACCCCTTCGCCTGATCCGGTGGAGCGGATCGAGGTCACCGCGCTCGACGACCCGCGGCTGCGCGACTACGCGCACGCGACCGATGTCGCGCTGAAGAACGCCCGCGGCCCGCACGGCCTGTACATCGCGGAGTCGGCGCTCGTGCTCGAGCGCGCGATCGCCGCCGGGCACCGGCCGCGCTCGGTGCTCGCCCTCGGCGGTTCGGCCGGCGAGGCCGAGCGCCTGGTCGGCCGCTTCGACGTGCCCGTCTTCACGGGCCCGGGTGAGCTCCTGGCCGAGCTCACCGGGTACACCCTGCACCGCGGCCTGATCGCGGCGATGGACCGGCCCGTGCTGCCCGACCCGGCCGGCCTGCTCGCGGGAGCGCGCCGCGTCGTCGTGCTCGAGGACGTGGTCGACCCGACGAACGTCGGCGCGATCTTCCGCTCCGTCGGGGCCATCGGAGCCGATGCCGTGCTGGTGACGCCGCGCTGCTCCGATCCGTACTACCGCCGCGCCATCCGCGTGAGCATGGGAACGGTCCTCCAGGTGCCCTGGACGCGCGTCGGCGACTGGCCGTCGACGCAGCGGCTCCTGCACGGAGCGGGCTTCACGATCGCGGCGATGGCTCTGACCCCGGAGGCGGTGCCCCTGCGGGACTTCGCCGCCCGCGCTCCGGAGCGCGTCGCCCTCGTGCTCGGCACCGAGGGGCAGGGTCTCACCGCCGAAGCGCTCGCCGCCGCCGATGTCGCCGTCCAGATCCCGATGCGGCACGGGATCGACTCGCTCAACGTCGCTGCGGCGTCGGCGGTCGCGATGTGGGCGCTCGCCGAGCCCTCCTGAGAGGCGCGTCTGTGCCCCGTTGGGGGTGCCACTGAGACGTGAGAGCGCGCCCAGCGCTCGCCGGAAGCACCGACTGCGCTACCGTGGCCGCACTCCTGCCCGCAGCCAGCCGTCACGAACGAGGTCGTCCATGCTCCTGCGCACGACGCTCCGCCCGCCCGTCGCGCTGCTCGTCGGAGTCGCGCTCGCACTGAGCCTCACCGCCTGCTCCGGTCCCGCCGCGGAGGTGCCGGACGGGTCCGTGCGCGACTCGGGCTCCGTCGCGACCGCCGCCCCGGCGCCCACCGGCACAGCCGATCCCGAGAGCGGCGCGCGCATGACCCGCCTGATCAGCGACTGCCTCGCCCGCTACGGCCTGAGCGACCGGCCGCCGCTCGCGAGCCCGCTCGCGGAGGAGGAGGTCCGCCTGGCGGCGCAGCGCGCCCGGGACGCCTACGACGCCACCCTGACCGACTGCTCGGCGCAGGCGCTCGCGTCCGGGGAGCCGAGCAGCGATCCGAAGGGAGAGCCCGGCGGCGAGCCGACCGACGAGCCCGACGCCGACTCGACCCCCGCTCCGGCGGGCTGACCGTGCGACTCGAGGGGACGTCCGCGCTGATCGCGGGGGGAGCGTCCGGACTGGGAGCCGCGACGGCGACGGCGCTCGACGCCGCAGGAGCGCGCGTGGTCGTGCTCGATCTGCCGAACGCGGTGGAGGCCGCGCGTCTGCCCGCCTCCGTGCAGCTGATCGCCGGGGACGTCCTCGATCCGGACGCCGTCTCGAGCGCCGTGGAGGCGGCGGGGGAGCTGCGCGTCGCCGTGAGCTGTGCGGGCGTGGCCACACCCGGGCGGCTGCTCGGACGCGACGGGCCGCTGCCGCTCGAGCAGTTCGAGCGGGTGCTGCGGATCAACACGACCGGGACGCTCAACGTGCTGCGCCTCGCCGCGGCGTCGATCGCCGAGCGGGAGCCGATCGATGGGGAGCGGGGAGTCCTGGTCACGACCGCCTCCGTCGCCGCCTTCGAGGGGCAGATCGGACAGGCGGCCTACGCCGCGTCGAAGGGAGCCGTGGCGGCGATGACCCTGCCGCTCGCGCGCGAGCTCGCGGCCCGGCTCGTGCGCGTGGTGTCGATCGCACCGGGCACGTTCGACACGCCCCTGCTCGCCGGGCTGCCGGACAGGGCCCGCGAGGCGCTCGGCTCGGCGACGCCGCATCCTGCCCGCCTCGGACGCCCCGAGGAGTTCGCGGCCCTGGTGCGGCACATCGTCGAGAACCCCATGATCAACGGCGAGACCATCCGGCTCGACGGGGCTCTGCGGCTGCCGCCGCGCTGAGGGACGAGCGGGCGCAGGCTGCCGGTCGAGACGTGCGGGCGTCTCGACACGCCGCTGCGCGGCTGGTCGACCGGCATGAGGCAGCGGCGGTCGCGAGACGCCGCTGCGGCGTCCGTCAGACGAGCAGCTGGTGCTTGGCGAGGTCCCGGTAGAGCGGCGTCGACTCGACGAGCTCGGAGTGGGTGCCGACTCCCACGACCTCGCCCTTCTGCAGCACGACGATGCGGTCGGAGTCGACCACGGTCGACAGGCGGTGCGCGATCACCAGCAGGGTCCGGTTCTCGGCGACCGCGTCGATCGCCAGGCGCAAGCGCTGCTCGTTGAGTCCGTCGAGGCTCGACGTGGACTCGTCCAGCAGCAGGATCGGCGGGGCCGCCAGGAGCGCGCGGCCGATCGCGAGGCGCTGACGCTCACCGCCCGAGAGCATCACTCCGCTCTCGCCCACCGGCGCGTGCAGGCCGAGCGGGTTGCGCTCGAGCACGTCGGTCAGGTTCACCGCCTCGAGCACCCGGAGGCAGTCGGCGTCGTCGGCGTCGGGGCGGCCGAGGACGAGGTTCTCGCGGATGGTGCCGGCCAGGACCGGGGCGTCCTGCTCGACGTAGCCGATCTGCGCGCGGAGCGCGTCGCGGTCGATGGCCGTGATGTCGACACCGCCGAGTCGGACGACGCCGGCCTCCGGGTCGTAGAACCGCTCGATGAGGGCGAGGATCGTGCTCTTGCCCGCTCCCGACGGCCCGACCAGGGCGGTGCGCTTGCCGCGCGGCACGGTGAAGGAGACGCCGCGCAGGACAGTGCGGTCGCGCTCGTCCGCCACGGCCGCCGCGTCGGGCACGGCGCCCTCCTCGTAGGAGAACACCACGTCCTCGAAGGAGATGGCCTCCTCCGCCACGCCGGCGCCGAGGCCGCCCGCGGAGGCGTCGCCGTCGCCCTCGATCGGCAGGTCGATGATCTCCTGGATGCGGCCGAGGGCGCCCAGCGCCGAGTTCACCGAGGTGATGGCGCCGATGAAGTTGCCGAGCGGCATCACCATCATGAAGAGGAAGAGGATGAACGAGACCAGCTGGGCGATGTCGATCGCGCCGGACGCGACGCGGTAGCCGCCGACGCCGAGGACGGCGAGGAAGGCGACCTGCATGGCGATCCCCGCCACCGGCACCACGAGGGCCGAGACGTGCGCGACGCGGATCCCGAGGCGGTACGCCTCCGTCGCGTGCTGGTCGACGACCGCGATCTCGCGATCGGTGGCTCCGGCGGCACGGATCGTCCGGACGGCGCTGATGGCGCGCTCGACGGCCGCGGCCAGATCGCCGACCTTCTCCTGGGCCTTGCGGCTGGCGGTGCGGATGCCGCGGCCGAGGGTCAGCGCGAGCCCGAGGGCCACCGCCACCACCGCCACGATGATCAGCAGCAGCACCCAGTCGATGACGGCCATCGCGATGATCGCGCCGACGAAGACGAGGGAGCCCGCGATCGAGTCGACGAGCCCCTGGGTCAGCACCGCGCGCAGGAGCGTGGAGTCGGAGCCGACGCGCGAGACGAGGTCGCCGGTGCGGCGCGCGTCGAACTCCCGGATGGGGAGGCGCAGCAGCCGTGCGACGAGGCGGCGGCGGCTCGAGAGCACGATCCCCTCGCCGGTGCGCTGGAGCAGGTAGTGCGCGAAGCCCGAGATGAGCCCGGAGGCCACGACCAGGCCGACGAGGGCCCACACGAGCGGGCCGAGATCGAGACCGGACTGGACCCGGGTGATGACCTGGCCGACGAGCAGGGGCTGGCCGAGGCTCGCCGCCGCTCCGAACAGACTGAGGACCACGACGACCGAGAGGATGCCGCGGTGCTCGAGCAGGTAGGGCACGAGCTGCGAGAAGGAGGCGCGGGGTCCGTCGTCGCGGGAGGGTCGTCGTCCGCCGCGCCGGGAGGTGGTGGTGCTCATCGCCGTCCATTCTGCCCCGTCGTCGCTGCGAGCAGGCCGCCAGAGGGCGGGCCCGGTGCTCAGGGAGGGAGCGGAGACGCGGACGGCCCGCCGGGGGATCCCGTCGGGCCGTCCTCTGCAGGGAGTCCTACGAGACGTTGTCGTGGTACGACGCGTTCTTCGTCTCCTTGGAGAGCAGGAGCGCGATCAGCGTCAGCACGGCCGCGGCGCTGAGGTAGAGGCCGACCAGCACGGTGCTGCCGCCCGCCGCCCTCCAGAGCGCGACCGCGATGATCGGCGCGAGGGCCGCTCCGAGGATCGATGCGAGGTTGTACGCCATCGCCGAGCCGGTGTAGCGGACGTTGGTCGGGAACAGCTCGGGGAGGACGGCGCCCATCGGGCCGAAGGTCAGGCCCATCAGCGTGAAGCCGAGGATCAGGACGGCCATGACGCCCGCGAAGCCGGCGCTGAACAGGGGCACGAAGAGCAGGCCGAACACGAGGATCGCCGCGGTCACCACGAGCAGCGTCCGCCGGCGGCCGAAGCGCTCCGCGAGCGGGCCGGAGACGAGCGTGAAGATCCCGAAGAACACCACGCCGACGATCAGCATGACGAGGAAGTCGTTGCGCGTGTAGCCGAGGCCCGGAACCGCGCCGTCGACGGGCGAGGTGCCGTAGGTCAGCGTGAACGTGGTCATGAGGTAGAAGAGCACGTAGGTCGCCAGCATGATGAAGGTGCCCAGGATGAGCGGGCGCCAGCTGGTGACGAAGACGCGGGCGAGGGGCAGCTTGGCGACCTCGCCCTTCTCGACGACCTTCTGGAACGCGGGCGTCTCGACGAGCTTGAACCGCACGTAGAGCCCGATGATCACGAGCACGGCGCTCGCCAGGAACGGCACGCGCCAGCCCCAGGCCGCGAACGTCTCGTCGCTCATCGTGCTCGCGAGCACCAGGAACAGGACGTTGGCGACGATGAAGCCGATCGGTGCGCCCAGCTGCGGGAAGGTGCCGTAGATGGCGCGCTTGCCGGCCGGTGCGTTCTCGGTCGCGAGCAGCGCGGCTCCGGACCACTCGCCGCCGAGGCCGAGGCCCTGGCAGAAGCGCATCACCACGAGCAGGAACGGAGCGAGGAACTCCCAGCCGGGCGTGAGCGCGGTGGGCAGGCAGCCGATCAGGAAGGTCGCGACGCCCATGGTGAGCAGTGAGGCGACGAGGGTGCCCTTGCGGCCGACGCGGTCGCCGAAGTGGCCGAAGATGATCGACCCGATCGGGCGCGCGATGAACGCGACGCCGAAGACGGCGAAGGAGGCGAGGAGGGCCGTGGCCGGGTCCTCGTTGACGAAGAAGAGCGACGGGAAGACCAGGACGGCGGCGGTCGCGTAGGCGTAGAAGTCGTAGAACTCGATCGAGGTGCCGATGAGGCTGGCGAGGATGACGCGGCCGCGGGAGTTCTGCGGGGCGGCTGCTGGCGCGTCGGAGACGGCGGGAGAAGACATGAGGGAGGGGCTCCGTGTGGACGGCGACTCCCCCTGAGCCGGCGGGGCGGGGCGTCGATCAGGCGTCGCGGACCGCTGGGGCGAGGGGGAGGAGAGAGGGGTCGCTCGTGACGACCCGACCACTTTACTCCGTGTTCTCCCAGGTTCGTGTGCAGGCGGCCCCAGGACGGGGGCCGCCCGCAGTGGTTCAGCTGCGCAGCGAGCGGAGGAGCAGAGCGGTCGAGACCGCCGCCTCGGCCGCCTCGCGCCCCTTGTCCTCCTTCGAGCCGGGAAGGCCCGCGCGATCGATGCCCTGCTGCTCGGTGTCGAGGGTGAGCACGCCGAAGCCGACCGGCTTGCCCGTCAGGATCGAGACGGTGGTGAGCCCGGAGGTGGCGGCGTCCGAGACGTACTCGAAGTGCGGGGTGCCGCCGCGGATGATCACGCCGAGGGCGACGACCGCGTCGGCCCCCGCCTCCAGGGCCGCCTTCGAGGCGACGGGCAGCTCGAACGAGCCGGGCACGCGCACGAGCGACCAGGACGCTCCGGCCTCGTCGAGGGCTCGGCCCGCTCCGGCGATCAGACCGTCGCTGATCTGCTCGTGCCAGGTCCCCGCGATGACGACGACGCGCAGTCCCGCGCCGTCGAGAGGGGAGGTGGTGGGGGCGCCGCTACCGGCCATTGCTACTCCTTCGTGGTGGCGCCGGCGATCCCGGCGTCGAGGGCGAGGCCGGAGATCCCGGCGTCGAGGGGGTCGTGGTCGAGGACGCTGTCGAGGGTGTGGCCCATGCGGTCGCGCTTGGTCTCGAGGTAGCCCTCGTTGAAGGCGCCGACCCCGACGACGAGCGGCACGCGCTCGGCGACGACGATGCCGCGGTCGGTGAGCTGGCGGACCTTCTCGGGGTTGTTGGTGAGCAGGCGCACCTCGGTGAGGCCGAGGTCCTCGAGGATCCCGACCGCCGCTCCGTAGTCCCGCGCGTCGGCGGGGAGCCCGAGGGCGAGGTTCGCGTCGAGGGTGTCGAGTCCGTCCTCCTGCAGGCGGTAAGCGCGCAGCTTGTTGATCAGGCCGATGCCCCGGCCCTCGTGCCCGCGGAGGTAGACGACGACGCCGCCGTCCCGCTGGATCGTGTCGAGGGCGGCGTCGAGCTGGGGTCCGCACTCGCACTTCAGCGAGCCGAACGCCTCGCCGGTCAGGCACTCGGAGTGCACGCGCACCAGTGCGGGCCGCCCCGCGGCGACCTCTCCCGCGAGGATCGCGACGTGATCCGCTCCGGTCTGCCGGTCGCGGTAGGCGCGGATGCGGAACGGGCCGTGGGTGGTCGGCACCGTGGTCTCGACCTCGAAGCTCACCCGCGCGCTCTCCGGGACCGCGACCGTGACGGGCACCTCCGCGTCGCAGTGGAACTCCTGCAGGTACGCGATGAGGGCCGCGACCGTGGTCACCGGCACGCCCTCGCGCTCGCCGAGAGCGATCAGCCCGGGCAGCCGCATCATCTCGCCGTCCTCGGCGACGATCTCGGAGATCGCGCCCACGGGGTACAGGCCGGCGAGCTTCATCAGGTCGACCGCCGCCTCCGTGTGCCCGTCGCGCTCGCGCACGCCGCCGTCGACGGCGCGCAGCGGCAGGATGTGGCCGGGGCGGTTCAGGCGGGACGGGGTCGCCTCGGGGTCGGCCAGCACGCGGAGGGTGTGCGCGCGGTCGGAGGCGCTGATGCCGGTGGAGAGCCGGTCGGCCGCGTCGACGGACAGCGTGTAGGCGGTGCCGCGCGGGTCCTCGTTCTCGACCACCATCAGCGGCAGGGCGAGGCGGTCGGCGATCTCGTTGGTCATCGGCGCGCAGATGAACCCGGAGGAGTGGCGGACCATCCAGGCGATCGTCTCCTGGCTGGCGAGCTGGGCCGAGACGATGACGTCGCCCTCGTTCTCGCGGCCCTCGTCGTCCGCGACGATGATCGGGCGCCCGGCGCGCAGCGCCTCGACGGCCTCGGGGATGGTGGCGAGGCTCATGAGCGGGCCTCCGCGATCGAGCGCAGCGCGAGCATCCGCTCGACGTGGCGGGCCAGGACGTCGGTCTCGATGTTGACCTGATCGCCGATCGCGCGCGCGCCCAGCGTGGTGACGGCGAGCGTCTCGGGGATCAGCGAGACCTCGAACCACTGCTCCGGCTCGGCGGCGGGGCTGATCGCCGAGACGGTCAGCGAGACGCCGTCCACCGCGATCGAGCCCTTGTCGACGACGAGCGGAGCGATGCCGGTCGGCAGCGAGAACCGCAGCACCCGCCACGCCTCGCCCGGTGCGATGGCGAGCAGCGTCGCCGTGCCGTCGATGTGGCCCTGGACGATGTGGCCGCCGAGCCGGTCGCCGACCAGCGCGGCGCGCTCGAGGTTCACGGGGTCGCCGACGCCCACGGTGTCGAGGGTCGACATCCGCAGGGTCTGCGCCATGACGTCGGCGGTGAAGCCCTGGTCGGTGTGCTCGACCACGGTGAGGCAGACGCCCGAGACCGCGATCGAGTCGCCGTGCCGCACGCCGTCGACGGCGAGGGGCCCGCGGATGCTGAGGCGGATCGCGTCGGCGCCCGCCTCGACGGCGGTCACGACGCCCTTCTCCTCGATGATTCCGGTGAACATCAGTGGGTCTCCATCTGCAGGGCGTGGGGGAGGCGGGCCGGGGTGCCGGCACCGCCCGCGGGGAGGACGTCGGGGCGCGCGGTCACGAGGAGGTCGTCGCCGAGGATCTCGACCGAGCGGAGGGAGAGGCGCCGGGCCCCGCCGATGCTCTCCACGCCGAGGTCGCCGAGCGCGAGGCGGGGGCCGCCGAGGAGCGCGGGCGCGAGGAACACGAGGTACTCGTCGACCAGTCCGGCGGCGACGAGCGCGGAGGCGAGGGTCGGTCCGGCCTCGACGTAGACGCTGCGGATCTCGGCGGAGTAGAGGTGCGCGAGGACCGCGGCGAGGTCGCGGGTGCGCTCGACCACGACGGCGCGGGGGTGCTCGTGCAGGCGGGCGCCCGGCGGCACGGGGCGCGTGCCGACGACGACGGGCACCGGCTGGTGGGCGAGGAGCTCGCCTCCGTCGCCGCGGGCGGTGAGCGCGGGATCGTCGGCGAGGACGGTCCCGGTGCCGACGAGGATCGCGTCGTGCGCGGCACGCTGCTCGTGCACGCGCTGCCGGGCCGCCGCTCCGGTGATCCAGCGGCTGCTGCCGTCCGCCGCCGCGGTGCGGCCGTCGAGGGTCGAGGCCCACTTGAGCGTGACGAAGGGGCGGTGCAGGCGGGTCGCGGTGAGCCACGGGTGGAGGAACTGCTCTCCCCCCTCGGCGAGCACGCCCTCGATCACCTCGACGCCGGCCTCGCGGAGGGTGCGACCGCCGCCGGCCGAGCGCTCGCCCGGGTCCGGCACGGCGTAGACGACGCGGGAGACGCCCGCCTCGATCAGGGCGCGGCTGCAGGGACCCGTGCGCCCGGTGTGGTCGCACGGCTCGAGCGAGACGACGGCCGTCGCGCCCTCGGCGGCGCCCGCCGCGACGTGCGACAGGGCGTCGACCTCGGCGTGCGCGGTGCCGGCTCCGTGGTGCCAGCCCTCGCCGAGGACGGTGCCGTCGGGCGCGAGGATCACGCAGCCTACGCGCGGGTTGGGTCCGCGGGCGGGCCCGCGCTCGGCGAGCGCCAGCGCCCGGCGCATCGCGTGCTCGTAGTCGATCGTCATTCCCGGTTCTTCCGTTCGTCGCCGAACTCCGGGGTCTCGATCGACGGTGCGCGGGCACCGTCGCTCAGCATCGCGCGGTGATGCGCGACGCTCGTGCTGCCTCTCCTCCGGACTTTCACCGTCGGTCCTGGAGTTCCACCAGGTCAACCGCCGCCCCTCTCGAGGGGCTGCGGCTCGCGGACTGTGACCGCCGGTTCGGAATTCCCACCGACCCCGGAGCACGTGCTGTCCGGTCAGCCTACCCACCCGCCGCCCGGAGGGAGCCTCCGCGCGTCACACTCCCGGCGCACGGTCGGCTCCGTGCGTCCCGGAGCCCGTCGGCGCTGCGGTCGCCCGTCGTCTCCGCACGGTGGACGGCCGCGCTGCGTCCCCTCCGTCGATCACTCTTCGTTTGCCGTAGATGTCGGTTGCATCCCAAATTGGATAGTCCGATCGTTCGACTCCGGTTGGCGTATACCGGCCGGGCTGGTCAGACACGCAATGTCCTCCACCGGCGACGGAGATTTTTGCCGCTCAATGGCGCGACGAGAATCTCCGTCGATCGAGGCTCCGAGGTCAGCTCTCCCGCTCCTCCGCGCGCATGCGCCTCCTAGCGCGTCGAGCTACCTCCACGGTAAAAGCAGTGAGGACCAGTCCCGTTCCAGGCCCGACGAAGGGCGTGAGAACGGCGCGTGCATCGGTGAACCAGAACAGAAGCAATAGAACCGCTGTGCCGCCGAACAGCAGAAGCGCCAATCCTCCAAGGATGGGATTGCGCAATTCTCGGCGCATCGCCCGACTGAGATCGTGATCAGAGGCCATTGAATCTCCTTCGCTGTTCTTCGCGCGCTCTAACAGCGCTGGATGACCGGGTGCAGAGAGCCACCTATAGTGAGGTAGCGTGCGCCGAGGCACTGGCCAGAGTTGTTCGCTTGAACTGCGGCGACGTGGAATACGGCGCCGTAAGCGCCGCACACCGCTCCGATGGGGGCGAATGCGGCCGTCATTGATCCGCACAGTAATCCTGCCGCTGCTGCGGTAGATTGCGACGCGGTTTTCGTCTCGGTTCTGTTGAGCATGATTGTACAGAATGCGATGTCACAGGCGAGGCTGGGGTCGGCGACCACGGGATAGGATGCGCCCGTGTGATGCACTCTCTGCACCAGCGTGCCGCCGTCGATCGAGAAACTGGTCCTGACAGGAGCGCCGGTGGAATCTGAGGCCCAGGCCGGATTTATGAAGTTGACGGTCCGTCCGTGTGAATCCTTCACCGCAACCGAGTGATCGATGAACTCAAGGATGGCGGGTTCTCCATCCACGGTCACGTCGAATCTGTAATCAGATGGGGCTGCCTGGTCCTTGATGAGAGCAAAGCCCGCATTGAGAACATGGCCTGCCCCTGTGAACGCGTAATCGTAGGAGTCGCTCATGTTGTAGACGAGCGCGCCTGAAGGCCCGACGCTCGCCGATCGGACAGCGGTTCCTGGAGTGATGCCGACGCTGTGGTTCCTGTATTCGACCGCGAGGCCGGACTTCGTCGAGAGGGAGCCGCTCGGCTCCAGGTGCTCTGATTCGGAGCTTAGTCGAGCGGCGCCTTCACTGGAGGCGGCGATAGGCGTGAGCAAGCCGAAAGATTGCATTGTCGATTCTGCTGTTCGGGTCGCTGTGACGACTCCCGGATCGGCCGTCGCAGGTGTCGCGACCAATGAAGTGAAAGCAAGTACGGTGCCCATGAGCAGCGCTCGAACCGATCTTCTGGTGCCTGGCAAGAACATCTCCTTCTCTCAACGTCATCTTTGACACCAGTCACAATTGCAGGGTTATCGGAGGTCATCAATGATCGGGCGGGTTCCAGAAGTCCGATGGCGCGTTCGGAGGACCATTCGCCGAATGGTGTCCTTGGCGGGTCGCGCACGTCGAGTCCCGCGCGGCGGAGGACGCCCGGCTCAGTGCCGGTGGTCGTCCACCCAGCGCGGGAAGGGGTCCGCGTACTCCGCCCAGGCGGCGGGGCCGGCCAGCAGCTCCTCGGGGGTGAGCAGGCAGCTCTGCAGGACGGCGGTCAGCCTCCCGGTGTCCAGGCCCGTCCCGAAGAAGGCGAGCTCCTGGCCGAGAGGCGCGTCCTCGTCCCAGCTGAGCAGGCTGGTCGGGTCCAGCGTCAGCACGTCGCCGGCGACCGACCACGAGCCGACCCGGTCGGCGCGCGTCGCCAGGCGCACCAGGCCGCGGGAGCGGAGGATGCGGCCCACCTTCTCCGCCACCAGCTCCCCGTGGACCGCCGTGCTCAGGCGGCCGGGGTGGAAGGGCAGCGGATCGCGGAACACGAACTCCTCGACGGTCGTGCCCGAGGCGCGGCGCCGCGAGGTCCCGTTGAGGGCGCACTGCCAGCCCATCGAGGAGGCGATCGCGTGCGCGCGCCGGGGGTGGAGCCTCCGTGGCGCCGCCGGGAGCTCACCGGCGGGGAGGAGATCGGCGGTGGGGGCGAGTGCTCGCAGGAGGTCGCGGACGAGTGCGGTCCGCTCGGGGTCGCTCTCGGAGAGGGGCTCGGCGAGGGCGATGAGGCTCGAGAACTCCAGGCGGGCGGCGAGGCGCTCCGCCGAGTCGAAGGAGGGGCCCGCGCCGCCGCAGAGCACGCGCAGGATCTCCTCCGTCGACGTCACGGCGACCACGTCGAGGATCGCGATGCGGGTGTCGGCGGGATGCCGCTGCGCGCAGAGGTGCTCGAGCACGAGTCCGATCTCGAGCGGGTCGGCCTGGCCATCGAGGGCGACGACCGTGTGACCGCGGTGGCCGTCGTCGGCGTCGGCCGCGAGGCGCCGGTGGAGCTCCTCGGCGAGAGCGGGACCGTCGGCGCTGGGCGGATCGACCTCGAAGGCGATCCGGGACTCGGGCCTGCCGGCGAGGAGCGCGGCGGTCCGCCCGGCGTCCCGGGGGTCGGTCGCGCTGACGAGGGTGACGGCGAGGACGGGGGGTGCGGGGTGGTGGGGCTCCATGGACCGCTACTCTATCGATAACAGTTCTCATTAACGACAGGAGCATCCGTGAAGGTCCGCAACTCCCTCAGGTCGATGAAGGCGCAGCCCGGCTCGCAGGTGGTCCGCCGCCGGGGCCGCGTCTTCGTGATCAACAAGCTGAACCCGCGCTTCAAGGCCCGTCAGGGCTGAGCGCCGACGGGAGGGTGCGAGCCCTCCCGTCGCGCACGGCCTCAGTGCTCGTCGTAGTGGCCGGCGTGAGCGGCGTGCTTGTGGCCGTCGTGGACGAAGTCCACGTGGTCGTCGTGCTGCACGGTCTCGTGGCCGCAGGCGTCGCCGTGCTCGTGGTCGGCGGTCGAGTGCTCGGCCTCCGACTCGTGCTCGTCGTAGTGGTCGCCGTGCAGGGCGTGGTGGTGCGTGCCGTGGACGTAGTCGACGTGGTCCTCGTGCTGCACGGCCGGGTGGCCGCAGCCCTCGCCGTGCTCGTGCTCGGTGACGGGGTGCTCGGCGTGGAGATCGGTGGTGCTCATGGTGCTGCCTTTCCGGATGCGGGGGCCGCGGACGCGACGGGCTCCAGTCGACCAGATCCATAAACGCATTGCAATGGATGCGCCTAATCGAGAGCGATCATCGTTCCCGACAGGGACGGAGGTCACCCCTCCAGGGCGTGCCGGACAGCGTCGTCGACGATGTGCGTGACGTGGGTGTCGGCGACGGAGTAGTGCGCCTCACGGCCCACGCGCTCGACCGCGACCAGCCCGGCGGTGCGGAGCATCCGCAGGTGCTGCGAGACCAGCGGCTGCGAGAGCCCGGTCACCTCGGCCAGCCGCCCGACCGTCGACGTCTCCTCGGCGAGGGCCCGGAGCAGGCGCAGCCGGGAGGAGGAGGACAGCACCTTGAAGAGCTCGGCGGCGGGTTCGAGGTCCTCGGTCATCTGCTCATGTAAGCAGAGGTGCATGCGCCGTGTCCGCGCGGCGCCCCGCGCGCCTCCGGCTACCCTCGGTGCGATGGACGAGGACAGGTACGGGCAGGACGTGCTCGCCGGCGACTGGCGCGCCCGCGGCAGGGTCGAGGTGGCGGTGGTCGAGGCCGAGCGCGATCTGGTGGTCGAGGAGGTCGCCTCCGGCTTCGTGGGCGCCGTGCTCGGCGTGGAGCTGCGGATGGTGCGGCTGGAGGACCGGTTCGGCAAGGTCCGCGTGTTCCCGCTGGGGCCCGGGTTCCTCCTCGAGGGGAAGCCCGTGTCGCTCAAGGCGCCCGGGCTGAAGCGCGACGCCGGCCTCGGTCGCGCGCGCTCCGCCTCCGGCTCCTTCCACGTCGCCGACGCGAAGGCGCGGGTCGCCCTGCCCAGCCGCATCTACGTCGAGGGCCGGCACGACGCCGAGCTGGTCGAGAAGGTCTGGGGCCACGACCTGCGGGTCGAGGGCGTCGTCGTCGAGTACATCGAGGGCGTCGACAACCTCGACGAGCTGGTGCGCGAGTTCCGGCCCGGTCCGGGGCGCCGCATCGGCGTGCTCGTCGACCACCTGGTGCGCGGCTCGAAGGAGTCGCGGATCGCCGGCCAGGTCGCCGCCGGTCCGCACGGCGCCCACGTCCTCGTCGTCGGCCACCCCTACATCGACGTCTGGCAGGCCGTGAAGCCCGGCCGGATCGGCCTGGAGCGCTGGCCCGAGATCCCGCGCGGCACCGAGTGGAAGCACGGGATCTGCGAGGCGCTCGGCTGGCCGCACGAGGAGCAGGCCGACATCGCGCGCGCCTGGCAGCGCATCCTCGGCCGGGTGCGCACCTTCCAGGACCTGGAGCCGGCGCTGCTGGGCCGGGTCGAGCAGCTCATCGACTTCGTGACGGAGCCCGCATGACCCGGCACGCGGGCCTCGGCCTCGCCCTCGACGCCGTGCTCGTCCTGGTCTTCGTGCTGATCGGCCGCGGGAGCCACGACGAGGGGTCGGCGCTGATCGGCCTGCTCACCACGCTCTGGCCGTTCCTGGCGGCGCTCCTGCTCGGCTGGGTCGTCACGCGCTCGTGGCGCTCCCCGGACCGGATCGTGCCCGCCGGGCTCGTCGTCTGGGCGGTGACCGTCGCGGGCGGGATGCTCCTGCGGATCGCCTCCGGGCAGGGCGTGCAGTGGAGCTTCGTGATCGTGACGGCCGTCGTGCTGGCCGTATTCCTCCTCGGCCGCCGCGCTCTGACGCGGCTGATCGCCCGCCGGCGCTAGGCGGACCGCCGGCTCAGCCCACCCGCACCCCGAAGTGCTCCGCGAACAGCGGCAGCAGCAGGCTGAGCTGCAGCTCGGAGAGGGTGGCGCCGCGGAGGCCGTCCAGCCCGGTGAGCACGTGCAGCTCGGCGCCGCGCAGATCGAGGTGCTCGATCCGGGCCCGGGAGAGATCGAGGGAGCGGACGTCGCAGTCGACCAGGCTCAGCCGCGTGCCGGTCGCACCCGCCAGGTCGAGCTCGTCGATCGTGCAGCGCTCGAGCAGCACGTCGCGCACCGCGGCGCCGCGGAGGTTCAGGTAGCCGAGCTTGCAGTCGGCCACGCGCACCTGCTCCCAGGTGCTCTCGTAGAGCTCGGCCGAGCCCAGCCGCGAGGCGAGCAGCTCGACGGATCGGAGCCGGCTCCGCGGCGCCGAGAGCCCGGGGACGTCCAGCCGCTCGAGCCGCGACTCCGCGATCGACGCGGCCCGCAGCTGGGCACCGTCCAGGACCACTCCCTCCAGCGCGCACTCGCTGAAGGAGGCCGCGGTGAGATCGGCGCCGGTGAGGTCGGTGCCGGCGAAGCGCAGCCCTTCGGCGTGCTCCCGGGCGCCCGTGTCCCCGGCGTACCCCTCGGCGAGGCCGTCGAGGAGGAGGGGGTCGAGCCGGGGAGGAGCGGTCGCGTCGCGCACGCGGCGAGCCTAGTGCTGGCACCATGGCGGCATGCCCCGCCTGCTCGCCGTGTGCCGCGTCGCCCGCCTCCTGCCCGACTCCGGCACGGTCGGCGTGACCGCGATCGACAAGCGGCCGGTCGAGGGTCCCGTCGGAGTGCGCGACCTGGGCCTCTACGGCGACGTGCAGGCCGATCGCGCGCACCACGGCGGCCTCGACAAGGCGCTCTACGCCTACTCCGACGAGGACGCGGTCTGGTGGGCGGAGCGCCTGGGGCGGCCGGTGGCCGCGGGGATGTTCGGCGAGAACCTGCGGATCGCGGGCCTCGACGTGAGCGGAGCCGTGATCGGCGAGCGCTGGCGGATCGGCGAGGCGGTCGAGGTCGAGGTGACGATGCCGCGGACGCCGTGCGCGACGTTCCAGCGGGCCCTCGGAGAGCCGCAGTGGGTGAAGCGCTTCGCCGACGAGGGGCGCACCGGCGCGTACCTGCGGGTGCTGCACCGCGGATCGGTGGAGGCGGGCGACGCCGTCGAGGTGCTGAGCCGGCCCGGGCACGGCGTCCCGGTCGACCGCTGGTACCGCGAGCACAGCCCGGCGGACGCGCAGGCGCTCCTCGAGGCGGAGGAGGCGGGTGCGCTCCGGCCGGCTCCGGCGCTGCGGGCGTCGATCGAGCGGGCGCTCGCCTGACCCGGTCTACTCCCCGCGCGCCTCGCGCTTGAGGCGGCGCTTGACCGCTCGCTCCGTGAGCACCGTCAGGTAGTCCTGCACGGGCCGGTCCTGCAGGTCCGCGAGCTCCTCGCGCACGAGCGGCGCGACCTGCTCCTCGGAGTGGTCGGGGAACTTCTTGCGCACGTTCGCGGTCACGTCGCGCACCACCTGGTCGAGATCGAAGTCGGTCGTCATGCGGAGATCCTGGCCCCTCCAGGTGAACAGGAGGGGCACGGAGCCCACGGCCCCGCGCCCCTCCTCCGTGCCGATGGTCAGCTCGCGGCGACGGCGATCTCGTTCGGTGTGACGTCGAGCTCGCCCGTGGCGACGACCTCTCCCGTGGTGAGGTCGACGGCGTGGATGCTGTCGGCGGCAGGGTCGGTCACGTAGGCGATGTCCCCGGCGACCGTGATAGCGGGGTGCGGGTCCTGCCACTCGACCGGGCTCTCCCAGGCGTCGACGACGGGGTAGGAGGCGGTCAGCTCGCCGGTCTCGGGGTCGAGCACGTGGATAGCGCCGTCCGAGGCGATCATGTACGCCAGGTCGTCGGGGCCGCGGGCGACGCCGCGGAAGGTGTACTCGACGCCCTCGGGCAGGTCGACGACGTCGAGGGTCTTCGCCTCGGTGTCGATCAGCGCCACGCGGTGCAGGAGGTAGCCCTCGGCGTCGCGGTCGTCCTTGTAGTCGCCGACGATGATCGGGCTGGTCTCGCTGACCCAGGCGTTGCCCATGCGGCCGTACGGCTGGTCCGGCGCCTCGAGCTTCGTGATCTCGCCGCCGTCGTAGACCAGGGCGCCGTTCTCGCAGCCGAAGACGACGACCTCGTTCTCGGCCGTGCCCTCTCCGTGGACACCGGGGCACTGGTCGTTCGTGGCCGTCACGGCGCCGGAGGCGTCGCGCACCTCGATGCCGGTGCGCCCGTCGGCGTCACCGACCGTGGTGAGGAAGGTGCCGTCCTCGAGGACGATCGAGACGCCGTGGTGCGCCTCGACTCCCGGGATGGTCTCGGTCTCGGGCATCCCGTCCGAGGACGCCAGGTCGGCGGTCTCGAGGACGGTCGTGTCGCTCGTGCCGTCGGCGTAGAGGACGGTCTTCCCGGCGTGCCGGACGACGTGGCCCGGAGTGTCCGCGGGGAAGACGATGTCCGTCAGCTCCGGCTCGCCGCCGGTGCCGGCGGCGGTGTCGAGGAGCTGGAACCCCTCGCTCATGGTGACCAGGACGTGGCGGTCGTCGCCGGCGGGGTTGAGGCGGGTGAACTCTTCGGAGTCCAGGTCCGCGACGGTCTCGAGGGTCTCGCCGTCGAGGACGAGGATGCCGCCCTCGTAGGCGACGGCGACGCGGGCGCCGGCGGCCGCCGCGGCCTCGGTGGCCGGCGCGGTGGACGCGGAGGACTCGGCGGCCGGGGTCGAGCTCGACGAGCAGGCCGCGAGGACCGTGATCGAGCAGGCGGCGATCAGGCCGAGGCCCGCCCGCCGGACGTGGGGATTCTGCATGGGTGCTTCTTCTTCCTGGTGGTGGATCGGAGGGCTCACGGGGAGAGCCCGGTGGCGATGCGCTGCGTGTTGACGCGCATCATGGCGAGGTAGTCGGGAGCGCCGCCCTCGGGCCCCGTCAGGGACTCCGTGAACAGCTCGACCACCTCCACGCGGATGTCGGCCTCGCTCGCCAGCGCCTGGACCAGGCGGTCGGGAGACGAGGACTCCGCGAAGATCGTGGGGACGCCGGTCTGCTCGACCGCGTCGACGAGGTCGGCGAGGTCGGAGGCGGACGGCGCCGCGAGGGTCGTGCCTCCCGGGATGACGGCGCCGACGACGTCGAAGTCGAAGCGGTCGGCGAGGTACCCGAAGACGTGATGGTTGGTGACGAGGGCGCGGCGCTCGGCCGGGATCGCGGCGAACGCCGCGGCCATCTCGGAGTCGAGCCGCTCGAGCTCGGCGCGGTAGCCGTCCGTCCGGTCCCGGACCGCGGTCGGATCGACGCCGTCGAGCGCGGCGAGCGCGGGCCCGAGGGAGTCGACGACGTCGATCATCCGGCCGGGGTCCGTCCAGAAGTGCGAGTCCGGGCTCCCCTCCGCGTCGCCCTCGCTGTAGTCGAGGACGTCGACGGCGTCGCCGGCGACGAACGCGGGGACGTCCTCAGCGGAGGCCTCGTCGAGGTGCTGCTGCAGGCCCTCCTCGAGTCCGAGCCCGTTCGAGACGACGAGGTCGGCGGAGCGCAGGCGCGCCGCCTCCTGTGCCGAGATCTCGAAGGAGTGCGGGTCGGCGTCGGGCTTCATCAGCGTGACGACCTGCGCCTCGTCGCCGACGAGCTCGCCCACGACGTCGCCGAGGATGTTGGTGGAGACGATGACGAGGGGCCTCTCGTCCTCCTCCGCCAACGTGCAGCCCGACAGGAGCAGGACCGCCGCGGCGGACGCGAGGGCCCAGCGGCGCCTCATCGGCCCGTCTCCGCCGTGAAGGCCGGCTCGGTGGCGGTCTCGAAGGTGCGGGCGAGGCGCGCGCCGTCCGCGTAGTCGATCTCGTGCAGCTTCCGCTCGGCGGGCGCGCTGAGGTAGGCCCGCTGCTGGTCGGCGATCAGGACGGGCCGCGAGCCGTCCGCGGTCGTGTCCGCGACGAGGGGCGCGGTCTCGGCGAGGACCGCACCGTCGGAGCCGTCGAGCACCAGCACGCGGCCGTCGGCGGCGAGGGCGAGGACGGTCTCGTCCGCGTCGTCCACCGCGGTGACCTGCGCCAGCGGGGCGGGAGAGGGGAGGAGGCTCCAGGAGCGCTCCCGGGTGTCGAGGAGCCAGATGCCCGCTTCCCCGGCGAGGCCGGCGACCGTGGGGCGGCCCTCGCGGTTGTCGAAGGAGGCGGCGGGTGGCGCGGTGGTGCCGGCGGGGTAGGGGATCCGCTCGACGATGAGCTCCTCGTCCTCGATCGACGCCAGGAGTGCGCCGTCGGAGCAGCCGATGACGGCGCCGACGCGGGTGGTGATCGTCCCGGCGGGGTCGGGGCAGGCCTCGCGGAGGCCCGTCGGCTCGCCGTCCGAGTCGTAGCCGGCGACGGCCGCTCCGGATCCGGACCCCTCGGTCACCAGTGCGGACGAGCCGACGGGCACGACCATCCCGGGTCCGGGCTCGACGTCCTTCCGGAACCGCTCGACGATCGCCCCCTTCGACAGCGCCTCGGTGTCGAGGAGGACCGCCTCGCCGGAGTCGGGGAAGAAGAGTCCGGTTCCGCCGGTGGTCGAGAGGTTCGTCGTGGCGACGACGGCCGTCCCGGAGCCCTCGACCGTGCCGATCAGGCGGGGGTCCGCGCGGTAGTAGTGGAAGTGGTCCACGTGGTCCCAGGTCCACACGCCGCTGTCGACGATCTCGACGCCCGCATCGGTCTGGGCGAAGAGGTAGCGGCCGTCGGTCGTCATCGCGCTCGGTGCGCCGATGGTGCCGAGGCCGGTGACCGTCTCGTCGAGGAGGTCGAGGTGCGACACGGCGCCCGACGGGTCGATCGACGTCAGCCCCAGGCGCGGCTCGGCGAGCTCGGCGGCGTTCGCGACGGCGCCGTGGCCGGAGCCCGTGTCGTCCGCGGCCGGCGCGGAGGCATCGGTCGAGCAGGCGGCCAGGCCCAGCGCGAGAGCGCCCAGGAGGACGGTGGAGGCGGTGGTTCGGGAGTGCACGGAGTCCTTTCGAGGGTGAGCGGGGGAGGAGCGGTGCCGGCAGGGCCTCATGCGGCGACCGGCTGAGGGCCCGACCGGGACGCGAGGGCCGACGCGGCCGAGCGGATCGCCCAGGACACCGCGGCGACCGCGATGGCCGTGCCGGCGACCGAGGCGCCCGCGGCCGTGGCCGCGTGCCAGGAGACGAGCAGGCCGACGAGCACGGAGGCCGCGCCGAGGATCGACGCGAGCAGCATCCGGGTCGGGATGCGCGTGGTCCAGTGACCGGCGGCCACCGCGGGAGCCAGCAGGAGCCCGACGACGAGGAGCGAGCCGACCGCCTGGTAGGAGGCGACGACGGCGAGGGTCACCAGGCCGACCAGCGCGGCCTGAGCCGAGCGCGGACCGAGGCCGAGCACCGCGGCGATGCGCGGATCCAGCGCCAGGGCGACGAGCGGGCGGTGGAAGGCCGCTGCGACGAGGAGGCCGACTCCGGCGGCGGCGGCGAGCAGCCCGATGTCGACGGGAGTGATCGCGAGGATGTCGCCGAAGAGGATCGAGGTCGCGTCCGTGGCGAAGCTGCCCGAGTGCGAGATCACGATGACCCCCAGCGCCAGCATGGCGACGAAGAGCAGGCCGATGCTGGTGTCGTAGGACAGTCGTCCGCGCCGCTGCAGGGCCGCGATGCCGAGGCTCATCAGCACCGCGCTGGCTGCGCCGCCCACGAGGACGGGCGCGCCGAGCACCGTCGCGAGGGCGACGCCGGGGAGCATCCCGTGGGCGAGCGCCTCGCCGAGGAAGGCCATCCCGCGGAGGACCACCCAGGTGCCGACGACGCCGCAGAGGACCGCGACGAGGACGCCGCCGAGGAGGGCGCGCTGGAGGAAGTCGAGAGCGAACGGCTCGAGGATTCCGGCGAGGAGGCTGGGCATGGTGCCCGACCGTACACGATAATGAGAACAGTTATCACTCCTGTACGCTCGTCGGGATGGACGTCTCACCCCTGCCCGAGCCCCCGGTCCGCCTCCGAGGCGCTCACGTCGACTTCGGCTCCCGCCGCGCTCTCGCGGGGGTCGATCTCGACGTCGCCGCGTGCTCGCTCACCGTGATCGCCGGGCCGAACGGCGCCGGCAAGTCGACGCTCCTGGAGGTGATCGCGGGAGTGCGTCCACTGACGTCCGGGTCGCGGGACGTCACCGGAGCGATCGCCTTCGTGCCGCAGCGGGCGTCGATCCCGGACCGCCTCCCGGTGACGGTGCGCGACGTGGTCGCGGTGGGCACCTGGGGTCGGCTCGGCCGCCTCCGCCGCAGCGACGCGCGCGCGGCGGACGCGATCGCCACCGCGCTCGAGCGGATGGAGATCGCCGCGCTCGCCCGGGAGCCCTTCGCGGTGCTCTCCGGCGGTCAGCGGCAGCGGGCGCTCCTCGCCCAGGGGCTCGCCCGCGGGGCCGGCCTGCTGCTCCTGGACGAGCCCACCACCGGCCTCGACTCGGCGAGCGCGGAGCGGATCCGGTCGGTCCTGCGCGCGGAGGCGGACCGCGGCGCGACCGTGGTCTGCGTCTCGCACGACCCCTCCGTGCTGGCCGATGCCGACCGCGTCGTCGGACTCGTCGACGGGGCCCTCGCTCCGGCGGACCGATCCGTCACCCGCGGCCCGTGAGGCGGGGGCGCACGGGCCGTCCGTGACGGATCGCACCTGAGCGACGGGCCGCGGGCTGGGAGGATGGGGGGATGACCTCGACGCTGCTCGACCGGATGCCGACGCCCGACGCGGACGGGCGCGTCGACGACGACGCGGTCTACCTGGCCTTCACCGAGTGGGCGGAGTCGCGCGGCCTCCCGCTCTACCCGGCGCAGGACGAGTCCATGCTCGAGATCGCCTCCGGCTCCAACCTGATCCTCTCGACGCCCACCGGCACCGGGAAGTCGCTCGTCGCGATCGGCGCGCACGCCGCGGCGCTCGCCTCCGGACGCCGCAGCTTCTACACGGCGCCGATCAAGGCGCTCGTCTCCGAGAAGTTCTTCGCGCTGGTCGACGTCTTCGGCGCCTCCAACGTCGGGATGGTCACCGGCGACTCCTCGGTGAACGCCGACGCGCCGATCATCTGCTGCACGGCCGAGATCCTCGCGAACCTCGCGCTCCGGCACGGCGAGGACACCCCGGTCGACCAGGTCGTGATGGACGAGTTCCACTTCTACGCGGACCCGGCGCGCGGCTGGGCGTGGCAGGTGCCGCTGCTCACCCTCCCGCACGTGCAGTTCGTGCTGATGTCGGCCACCCTCGGCGACGTGACGGCGCTCGCCGCCGACCTCAGCCGCCGTACGGGCCGGGAGACCGCCCGGGTCACCGGCGTGGAGCGCCCGGTGCCGCTGCACTACTTCTACGAGATCGCGCCGATCCACGACTCCATCGAGGAGCTGCTCTCGACGAACCAGTCGCCGGTCTACGTCGTGCACTTCTCGCAGGCGGCCGCTCTCGAGCGTGCGCAGGCGCTCACCAGCGCGAACATCGCCACCCGCGAGCACCGCGACCGCATCGCCGAGGTGATCGGTGGCTTCCGCTTCACCACCGCGTTCGGCAAGACCCTCTCCCGGCTGCTCCGGCTGGGGATCGGCGTGCACCACGCGGGCATGCTGCCGAAGTACCGCCGCCTGGTCGAGCAGCTCGCCCAGCAGGGCATGCTGCGCGTGATCTGCGGCACGGACACCCTCGGCGTCGGCATCAACGTCCCGATCCGCACCGTGCTGCTCACCGCGCTGACCAAGTACGACGGCACCCGGACCCGCCAGCTCTCGGCCCGCGAGTTCCACCAGATCGCCGGCCGCGCCGGTCGCGCCGGGTACGACACCGCCGGGACCGTGGTCGTGCAGGCCCCCGAGCACGAGTCCGAGAACCGGAAGGCTCTCGACAAGATGGGCGACGACCCGAAGAAGCGGAGGAAGTGGGTCGCCAAGCGCGCACCGCAGGGCTTCGTCAGCTGGGGGGAGCCGAGCTTCCGCAAGCTCGTCGACGCCGAGCCCGAGACGCTGACCTCGCACATGACGATCACCTCGGCGATGCTGCTGAACGTGATCGCCCGCGGCGGCGACGCCTACGCGAACGTGCACGCCCTGATCTTCGACAACCACGAGCCGTGGAAGCGGCAGCTGCAGCTGGCCCGCCGGGCGCTCGGCATCTACCGGACGCTGCGGGAGGCGGGAGTGGTCGAGCAGAGCGTCGGCGCCGACGGCGTGACCCGCATCCGCCTGACCGTCGACCTGCAGCCGAACTTCGCGCTCAACCAGCCGCTCTCGCCGTTCGCGCTGGCCGTGTTCGACGTTCTCGACCCGGAGTCGCCGAGCTTCGCGCTCGACGTGATCTCGGTGCTCGAGGCGACCCTCGACGACCCGCGCCCGATCCTGGGGGCCCAGCAGTTCCAGGCCCGCGGCGAGGCCGTCGCCGCGATGAAGGCCGACGGGATCGAGTACGAGGAGCGGATGGAGCTGCTCGAGTCCGTCACGCACCCCAAGCCGCTCGAGGAGCTCCTCGAGGCGACCTTCGAGACCTACACCGCCGCGCAGCCGTGGGTGAAGGACTTCGAGCTCTCGCCGAAGTCGGTCGTGCGCGACATGTACGAGCGGGCGATGTCCTTCGGCGAGTACACCGCGTTCTACAAGCTCTCCCGCTCGGAGGGACTGGTGCTGCGCTACCTGTCCGACGCGTTCCGCGCGGCCCGGCAGACCATCCCCGACGAGCTGAAGAACGAGGAGCTGCACGACCTGATCGAGTGGCTGGGCGAGCTCGTGCGCCAGGTCGACTCCTCGCTGGTCGACGAGTGGGAGGAGCTGGTCAATCCGGCGCTCCACGCGGCGGACCAGGCGATCGTGCCGCCCGCTCCGCGCCGCCTCACCGCGAACCACCGCGCCTTCCGCGTGCTGGTGCGCAACGAGATGTTCCGCCGGGTGACCCTCGCCGCCCTCGACGACCACGAGGCGCTCGGCGAGCTCGACGCCGCCGCCGGCTTCGACGCCGACGCGTGGGGCGCCGCGCTGGACGACTACTACGACGAGCACGACAGCATCGGCATCGGGCCCGACGCCCGGGGGCCGAAGATGCTGCTCGTCACGGAGGAGCCGACGCAGTGGCTCGTGCGGCAGATCCTCGACGATCCGGCCGGCGACCACGACTGGGGGATCTCGGCGACCGTCGACCTCGCCGAGTCGGACGAGCAGGGTGCGGCCGTCGTCCGCGTCACCTCGGTCGGCCGCCTGGACTGATCAGCGGCCGCGCTTCTCCCGGCGCTGCATCTCGGCGGCGATGTCCGCCTCGGTGATCTCCTTGCGGGCGGGACCCCAGATCGACGCGGCCTGGCCGACGACGCCGATCCCGATCCCGATCATCGGCCAAATCGGCCAGAAGTAGCCGTCGGCCCCTGTGCCGACCCAGACGGCGGTCGTGATCGCCGAGACGCTCGCCCATCCGCCGACCGATCCCAGGAAGTCGCGGCGCCGCTTGACCTCGCGCACGGCGAGCGCGCGCTCGGCGTCCTCGACGCGGGCGGTCTCCACCTCCTCGCCGGAGGCGGCCGCCGGGACGACCTCCGCGGACCGGTCACGCCGGGCGGACGGATCCGGAGTTCCCCACTCGTTCGTCATGCGGCCAGCCTACGCACGGGCCGTCGGCAGCGGTACGCGGGCTTCAGGCGGCGGTCGCCTGCTCCGGCTGGCAGTGCGGGCACCACCAGGTGCGGCGCTGCTCGGGGTCGTCGCGGACCTCGTCGCGGACGAGCACCGTCGTGCCGCAGCGCAGGCACGGGCGCCCGGCGCGCCCCGCGACCCAGTGCCGCTCGCCGCGGCGGGTGTCGCCGGTGGTGGTCTGGAACATCCCGGGGACGGTGACGGAGGCGCGGAGGCCTCTCGCCGCGGTCGCCACGAGGGCGCGGACGTCGAGGGAGCCGATCGGCCGCCAGGGCCAGGCTCCGCGGAGGAAGCAGACCTCGTTGGCCCAGAGGTTGCCGAGACCCGCGAGGCAGCGCTGGTCGAGGAGTGCGGCGACGACGGGCCGGTCCGGGAGGCGGGAGAGGCGCCGGACGGCCTCGTCGGCATCCCAGTCCGCGCGGAGCGGGTCGGGCCCGAGGGGCCCGACGGCGCGCGGCTCGTCGCGGGTGGCGAGGAGCTCGACGACCGGGAGGTCGATGCCCCACACGGTCGAGCCGTCGTCGAGGCGGAGGCGGACGCGGACGTCCTTCTGCACCGAGCGGGGGACCGCTCGGCCGGGAGCGGTCACGGTCCAGGAGCCCTGCATCCGCAGGTGGGTGTGCAGGGTCGTTCCGCCGGAGAAGCGGGTGAGGAGGTGCTTGCCGTGGGTGTCGTGCTCGAGGATCCTCAGCCCGGCGAGGGAGGTGCCGGCCGCGTCCCCGGAGCGCAGCTCGCCCTCGAGGACGGTGCGACCGTCCGCCGCCCGCCTGAGGCGGGCGGCGAGACGGTGCACACTGTCTCCCTCGGGCATCCCCGAACTCTAGGAGCCGGAGCTCGTCGAGATCAGGGGTCGCGCGGGATCAGGCGCCGCGGTACGCCTGCTTGTAGACGCGCTCTGTGCCGTCGGGCGCGGTGACCTCGATGGTCGCCGTGCCGGCCTTGATGGGCTTGAAGACGGTCACGGTCTTGACCGTGAACGACTGGCCGGGCTTGACCGTCTTCTTCGTCTTGCTGCCGTACGCCGTCGTGATCTCGATCGAGACCGTCTCGTCGCCGTTGTTCACCGCCGACACCGTCAGCGTCCGCACGACGGCGAGGCGCTTGGTGGAGGCGGTGGTCGCGACGTCGATGACCGTGACGGGCTCGGGCTCCGGGTCCGTCTGGGTCTCGGGCAGGTCGAGGCCGACGACGACCGGGTCGTGGTCGCTGGAGCGGTACGCCGAGGTGTCGTAGAAGATCGTCGCGTTGTAGTCGTAGCGGCTGTACTCCAGTGCCACGGACTCGCCGCTGTTGATGTTCCAGGTGTCGACCCCGGTGACCGTCCTGTCGGCCGCGGGCGAGGCGAAGACGTGATCGAGCGAGCCGACCGCGCCGTCGAACGAGTACGAGTACTTGCCGTCCTTCGCACCCTGGTCGATGTAGCCGGCGTCGGTGATCACCTTCACCGGGTCCTCCTTCGAGTAGGCGTTGAAGTCGCCCAGCAGGTAGACGAGCTCGGTGGCCTTCTCGGTGCGGAGGCGGTCGGCGAAGGCGACGAGGGCGGTCGCCTGCTTCACGCGCGAGGCGTTCGAGGCGCCCTGGCCGTCGCCCTGGTCGGCGTCGGCGCCGGATCCGGAGCCCTTCGACTTGAAGTGGTTCACGATCGCGACGAACTCGCTGGCGCTGTCGCCGAGGAGGCGGAACTCCTGGGCGAGGGGCTTGCGGGCGTTCGAGAAGTTCACCGTGTCGTTGAGCACGACGGACTCGCCGACCGGCTCGATGACGGCCTTCTTGTAGATGAAGGCGGTGCGGATGACGTCCTCGTCCGCGAGCGCGGGGAGCGCTGCGGGGGAGGGGACGTAGGCCCAGACCTCGGAGCCGGCCGCCGTGTTCAGCGCGGCGGTCAGGGTGGCGAGGGCCTCGTCGCGCGGCTTGCCGAACTTGGCCGAGTTCTCGATCTCCTCGAGCGAGACGACGCCCGCGCCGAGGGTGTTGATCGCGGTCACGATCTTGGCCTGCTGGCGCTCGAGGTCGTCGGCGTTCGCCGCTCCGCGGGCGTCGCAGCCGCTGTTGACCGTGACCGGGTCGCCGTCGCGGTCGGTGTAGAAGGTGCAGCCGGTGATCGAGTCGCCGGTGGTGGAGAAGTAGTTGAGCACGTTGAAGGACGCGATCGACAGGTCGCCGCCGACGGCCTCGGGCTTCGCGGTCCGAGTGTTCGCGAAGGTCGCGGGCTGCACGTCGCCGGCGTTCTCGACGGTCAGCTGCGTGGTGGGCTGGAAGGCCCAGCCGCCGTTGCGGTAGTCGAGGACGACGGGGCGGGTGAAGGTCGCCGGAGCACCCACGCGGATCGGCGCGGTCGGGGTGAGGTAGGGCAGCGGGATCGCCTTGTTCGCGGCGGCGCCGAGGAAGTTGATCGAGGCGCCGTCGTCGAGGGTGATCGCGCGGGCGGCGTTGTCGGCGACGACGGCGGCGAGCTCCGGCGAGCCGGGGCGGGCGACCTCGGTCGGCGTGAGCAGCGGGGACGTGCCGGCGGCGAGGCCGACCGAGCCGAAGCTGTTCAGGTCGAAGGTGTCGGTGACGGTGTAGGCGCCCTGCGGAGCGATCAGCATGCTCTCGAGCACCTCGCGCTCGGCGGCGGTGCGGGGGAGCGCGACAGCGGCCGGGACCGGCGCTGCGGCGGCGGCGTCGAGCTTCACGACGGTCGCGGCCGAGGTCGGGGTGAGCTCGGTCAGGCCGTTGTACTCGCTCACCTCGCCGGTGATGCGCAGGTGGTCGCCGATCGCGACCGACCCGACGGAGGCGGAGGAGAAGACGAAGACGGCGTCGGAGGCCGTGCGCGAGCTCTCGCCGCCGGTGCCGGGGGTCTGGATGACGTAGCCGTTGTAGCCGCCGGACGGGTAGCGCGCGGTGACGACGCCGGAGGTGGTGACGGTGCTGCCGACGAGCGGCGACGCGTCACCGGTGCCCTGGATCTCCGCGATGGAGACGGCCGGGATCTCGGCCGGCGGGGTGGTCGGGGGAGTGGTCGGCGGGGTGGTCGTCGGCGGCGTCGTGGGCTCGGGCTCGGATCCTCCGCCCGCGACCTGCGGGGTCGGTGCGTCGAGCGCGAAGTCGGCCGAGTTGACGTCGGTGTCGCCGGTGGCGGTGTCCGCGCGGGCGATCGTCTGGGTGAGGGAGGGCACCGTGGCGACGGACGACTCGAAGGTGTTCGAGGTGCCGTAGCCGACGAGGTCGATCACCGCGTCCGGCTGGGCGGCGGCGCCGGTGGGCGGCGCCACGAGCGCCGAGGTCCCGTCGACGAGGAAGAGGGTGCCGCCCGCGGCGGCCATGTTGAGGCCGTTCGCGCTCTGGTCGGGCGTCGGCAGGGCCGCGCCGTTGGTGCCGTTGCTGGCGCCGGCGAGCAGGAAGTGGCCGCCGGCGGGCACCGAGCCGGTGAGCGGCACGGTCGTGGTGGGGTTCGCGGTGCCGGTCGCCGAGCGGTACTGGATCGAGAGGCCGCCGAGGGCGATCTCGGCGGCGGTGGGGTTGTAGAGCTCGACGTAGCGGTTGCTGAATGCGGCACCGGCGGAGCCTCCGCGGGCGAAGACCTCGCTGATGACGAGCTCGTCGCCCGAGGGCGCGGCCGCGGCGGAGGTCGCGACCAGCGGAGCGGCCGCCAGGGCCAGTCCGGTCAGGGCCGCCAGGCCGAGCCCGCGCCTCCGGCGGCGGTCGGGCGGGGTGGGAGAGTCGGGCATGGTGGTCCTCTCGATCGCCGCTCGGAAGAGCGGTCGCAGCGTCGTCGCCGCGCGGCGCGGCCAGCGCACCCCCGGAAGGGGCACGCATGGTCACGCTATGCAGTGCGGGTGCCCGGCCTGTGAACCGGACGTTTCATGAACGTAAACTCATCCACCGACATCGGGGCGCGCGGGTGCCGCTCGCGGCGCGTTCGCGGCTTCGCGGGCCACACTCGTCGGATGATCTCCTTCGAGCTGGCCCGTGCCCTGCGCACGGCGGGCGTGCGCTGGACGCCCCGCACCGGTGACCGCTTCCGCATCGAGCGGGAGGGCTTCGACGGCGACGTCTTCACCGTCAGCGACATGACCATCGAGGCGCACGAGTACCCGAGCGGGACCGTCCTCGGCTTCAACGGCACCACGGAATGGGCGCTCGACTCCGTCTCCCTGGAGGACTCGCTCTGGCTGCCGCGGGAGGACCAGCTGCGCGAGCTCCTCCGCGGGACCTTCCGCTCCCTCCGTCGCCTCGCCGAGCCGGAGGCGGGGTTCGCCGTCGAGGTCGAGCTCGGCGGCCGGGCGCGGACCTTCGAGGACGCGGCGGCCGAGAACGCCTACGCGGAGGCGCTGCTCGCGCTGGTCAGCTCGGTCGCGGTCGACCTCGACGACGTGGACGAGCTGGACGCGGCCGACGAGCCCGACCGGGCGGCCGAGCGGGCCTGAGGCTCCGTCCGACCCCGACCCTCCGCATCCGGCGGGGCTAGGACGCCGCCTTCTCCGCCGCCGCGGTCTTCTTCGGGGTCCGCTTCTTCGCAGGCGCGTCGGCGCCCTTCTCCGGGTCGGCTCTCTTCGCCGCGGGCTTCTTCTTCGCGGCGGTCGTCGCCGGAGCCTTCGCCGCCTTCTTCGGGGCAGGCGTCGTCGCCGCCTTCTTCTCGGCGGGAGCCTCCTCCGCCGGCGCACCCTTCGCCCCGCGGCTGCGCTCGACCGAGCGCTTGAGCGCCTCCATCAGGTCGAGCACCTCGCCGCCGCCCTCCTCCTCCGTCGCCTCGCCGAAGGTCGCGGCGGTGTCGAGGGCGTCGCCCTGCTCGATCTTGGCGTCGATCAGCGTGCGCAGCTCCTCCTGGTACGCGTCGTGGAACTTCGCGGCGTCGAAGTCCTCGGAGTAGGAGTCGACCAGGTGCGCCGACATCTCGAGCTCGCGCGCCGCGATCCGGGTGGTGCCCTCGAGCGACGGGAACTCGACCTCGCGCACCTCGTCGGCCCAGAGCAGCGTCTGCAGCATCAGCAGCTTGCCGCGCACCCGCAGCGCCGCGAGCCGGGTCTTCTGCCGGAGCGCGAACTCGACGATGGCGGTGCGGTCGGTCTCCTCGAGGGTGCGGCGCAGCAGCACGTAGGCCTTGGGGGAGGAGGAGTCCGGCTCGAGGATGTAGGCGCGGTCGAACATGATCGGGTCGACCTGCTCGCTGGGCACGAACTGCACGACGTCGATCTCGCGGTCGCGCTCCTCCGGCAGCGCCTTGAGCTCGTCCTTGGACAGGACCACGGTGCGCTCGCCGTCGTCGTAGGCCTTGTCGATGTGGTCGAAGGTGACGACCTCGCCGCAGATCTCGCACTTGCGCTGATACCGGATCCGTCCGCCGTCCTTGTCGTGGACCTGGTGCAGCGGGATGTCGTGGTCCTCGGTCGCGCTGTAGATCTTCACCGGCACGTTGACCAGGCCGAAGGTGATCGCGCCCTTCCAGATGGCTCGCATGCGCCCAGTGAACACCGTGTCCCCCGGCCGCCGGAAGCCCTGTCGGACGTGAGGGAGCCCCCGACCGTCGAAGGGACCCGCTGCAGCGGGCGGTCTCGACGGTCCGGGGTCCCCTCAGGGCGGAACGACGGAGCCGCCCGGTCGTCGCGGAGCGACGGCCGGACGGCTCCGGGGCGGTGGCGGCTAGCCGCGCTCGGCGCGCCGGCGGCGCAGCGCGGCGAGCAGGAGCCCGCCGACGCCGCCGGCGATCAGCAGTCCGCCGAGGCCCAGCGGCAGGCCGACGTCGGCGCCCGTCGAGGCCAGGGGCGGGCGGCCGCCGGGGTGCGGCGCCACGGCGGTCGGCGTGCTGCTCGGAGTGGGAGCCGCCGTCGGCGCGGTGGTGGGCGCGGTCGTCGGGGCGACGGTCGGCTGCGCGGTCGGAGCGACGGTCGGCTCGGCGGTCGGGGCCACGGTGGGCTCCGGCGTCGGAGTCGGCGTGGTCGGGTCCTTCTCGGCGTCGATCGCGGAGGTGTCCGCGGCGAACGACGCGGTCACGAAGGCGATGGCCTTCGACGTGATGCCGAGCGCCTCCTGGTTGATGTTGTCGATGTCGTCGGCGGCAGAGTGGTAGTTCGGGTCGTGCGTGATGCCGGCGGTGCCGCCGAACAGCGCGACCTCCTCCTCCGTCTTGACGTCGTCGGCGCCGGTGAAGACGCCCGAGGACGGGATGCCGACCGAGATGAAGCCGTCGTAGTCGCTGCGGCCGTCGAACGCGGTGTCGATCCAGGGCTGGTCGATCGAGTCGAAGTAGTCGGTGAACGCCTTCTCGGTCGCGATCGAGCCGGCGGGCACGTCCACGGGGGCCTCGTAGGTGGACTGGTCCGCGTCGTAGACGGAGATCACGTAGTTCGGCGAGGCGACCATGTCGAAGTTCATGTAGGTCGCGATCTTCGAGGCGTCCTCCTCCGTCAGGGAGTCGACGTAGGTGTAGGAGCCGACCAGGCCCACCTCCTCGGCACCCCACCAGGCGAAGCGGACCGCGTTGGTCGTGTCGCCCGCGGCGGCCAGCTGCACGGCCGTCTCGAGCAGCGTCGCGGATCCGGAGCCGTTGTCGTTGATGCCGGGGCCGGCGGGCACGCTGTCGAGGTGCGCGCCGAGCATGACCACGTTGTCGTGGTCGCCGCCCGGAGTCTCCGTGACGATGTTGAAGGTCTCCACCTCGGTCGTCGTCTGGTCGATGAGGACCGAGACGCTCGCGGGCAGCGACGCCAGCAGCGCCTGCCCCTCGGCCTGCGTGACGCCGACGCCGGGGACGGCGGCCTCGTCCTGTCCGCCGAACGTCCCGTTGAGGGCGTCGCTCGGCGCGTTGTCGTAGATGATGATCGCGGCGGCGCCGGCGGCACCGGCGGCGACCGACTTCTCGAGGAAGCTGCAGGAGCCGCGGCTGACGAGCGCGACCTTCCCGGTGGCGTCGAGGCCGGTCCAGGCGTCCGTGGTGCAGCCGAGCGGATCGACGGGGGCGATGAGCTCGCCGGTCACGCCGCCCTCGGGCGTCGACGGAGTGAACTCCATCGGGGTGCCGACGGCGCCGGTCCCGGTGGTCAGCGTGAACGCGTCGATCGTCTGCGTCGCGGTGGTGAAGTCCTGGCGCTGCGTCGTGTAGCCGGCGTCCGCGAGGACCTTCTCCACGTACTCGCCGCTCAGCTCGTAGCCCGGGGTGCCGATCGCGCGGGTGCCGCCGTTGGCGTCCGCGATCGACTGGAGCGCCTCCAGGTGGGTCATGATGCCGTCGACGGTGACGGTGTCGGCGAAGTCGACCGGCTCGACGGCGCTCGCCGTCGGCGCGAAGGCGAAGCCGGCGACGAGGGCGCCCGCTCCGATCATCGCGCTCGAGCCGATCAGCGAGCGGCGTCGGCGGCCACTCGGGGTGTTCGTGGTGGTTCGCGCCACTGGGGCTCCCTCTCCTCGAGAACGGGCCGCCGCGTCGGCGGCCCCGACGCGGGCCTCCCGAGACTGGGAGGGGATCGCGTCCTCTGCGAGGGTATTCACAGGAAACGGTGCGGCCCAGTCCCCCCTGCCAGATTTCATCCGCACGAAACACGGACCGGGCCGGCGGGCCGGTCAGGCTGTCGCCGGGCTCTCGGCCCACTCGCGGAGCATCGCGAGCGTCTCCTCCGGACGGTCGCGGTGGGGGCTGTGACCTGCGCCGGCCACGACCGCGTACCGAATGCGCGGATTCGCGCGCAGCACCAGGGCGGCGAGGGAGGGAGGGAGCAGCGTCTCGACCTGCGGGTCGCCAGCCAGCACGAGGACCGGCGGGCGGAGGCCCGGCAGGTCCGCCAGCAGGTCCCACGGATCGTTGTCGTCGATCGTCGCCGCCACCGCGGACGGGTCGGCGTCCCGCACCGCGGCGAGCTTCTCGGCCCGGTCCCGCTCGTCCCAGAGCGGCTGCGCGACAGCGAGCTCCTCGGCCGAGACCGCGAGACCGGCGAGCTCGCCCGCGCGGACGGCGGCCCGCTGCTCCGGGGCGAGCCGGAGCACCGGGTCCAGCAGCGCCAGGCGCCCCGCCCAGCCTGACTCGCGGGCGGAGGCGCGCACCGCGACCGCTCCGCCGAGCGAGTGCCCGACGACGAGGTCGAACGGTCCCCGCGCGAGGGCGTCGTCGGCGTAGGCGTCGTGGCGGGCGGAGCCGCCGCGCGGCCCGTCGCCGTGTCCGCGCAGGTCGGGAGCGGAGACGCTCCAGCCCGCCGCGGTCAGCTCGCGGCTCAGCCGCCACCAGGTGCGGCCCGAGCCGCCCAGGCCGTGCAGGAGCAGGACCCTGCCCGCCGTCATCGCCGGAGCCTCAGTCGAAGCGCGGGTCGCGCCCGGTGCGCTCACCGGTCGCGAGCCCGGCGATCGCGGCGAGGTCCTCGTCGTCGAGGGCGAAGCCGAAGACGTCCAGGTTCTCGCGGATCCGCTCCGGCGTCACCGACTTCGGGATCACGACGACGCCGAGCTGCACGTGCCAGCGCAGCACCGCCTGCGCCGGCGAGACGCCGTGCTTCGCGGCGACGCGGGCCAGGGCCGGCTCGTCGAGGAGGCGCCCGCGGGCCAGCGGCGACCACGCCTCGGTGACGATCCCGTGGGCGGTGTCGAAGGTGCGCAGCTCCTCCTGGGGCAGCCGCGGGTGCAGCTCGACCTGGTTGATCGCCGGCACCACTCCCGTCTCGTCGAGCAGGCGCTGCACGTGCTCCTCGGCGAAGTTCGAGACGCCGATCGAGCGGGCCCGCCCCTCGCTCTGCAGGCGCTCGAGGGCGCGGTAGGTGTCGACGTAGCGGTCGCGCGAGGGGATCGGCCAGTGCACGAGGTAGAGGTCGACGTAGTCGGTGCCGAGCAGCTCGAGGCTCCGGTCGAAGGCGGCGAGCGTCTCGTCGAAGCCGTGGTCGTCGTTCCACACCTTGGTCGTCACGAAGACCTGCTCGCGGGGGAGGCCGCTCGCGCGGATCCCCTCGCCGACTCCGCGCTCGTTGCCGTAGAGGGTGGCGGTGTCGACGTGCCGGTAGCCGGCCTCCAGGGCGACGGCGACCGTGCGGGCCGCCTCCTCGTCGCCGATCTTGTAGACGCCGAGCCCGAGCTGGGGGATCGCGCGGCCGTCGTTGAGGGGGATCAGGGGGACGCTCATGCCTCCCATGCTGGCACGCGCCTCAGACGCTCCAGTCGAGCTCGCCGTGCGGTCCCACGTGCACGTCGTCCTCGATCAGCGCCGCGAGACCGGCCACCCCGAAGAGGAGGCGCCGCTCGGCGCGCTCCGCGTCGCTGCGCTCGTCGATGCCGCGCACGGCGAAGTGCACGTCGTGGCCCGCCTGCAGGCCCTCGACGCCGAGCCGGCCGCGGAGCGCACGCACGGGGCGCCGGCCGACGCCGAGTCCGCGCCAGAGGGAGCCCGTCTCGAGGACCACCGCCGTCTCGGAGGCGACGACCCCGTGCTGCTCGCGGTGCGCGGTGAGCTGCCACCCGTAGCCGAGGTGGTGCAGGCGGGTCGAGTGCGGGCCGCGCCAGGCGTGCGAGGACTCCTCGCGGCGGAAGTAGACGGGACTCGGGCGGAAGGACCCCTGCCAGAGTGCGGCGGCGAGCTCGGTGCACCACTCCGGGGTCTCCGGATCGGACCAGGGGTCGAGGAGGTCGGTCCGGGCGGCGGCGCGCCGGTGCTCGCGCACCAGCTCCTCCGCGTCCTCCCGCAGTCCCATGCCGCCCCCTCGCCGTCGTGGGCCTTCACCCTAGGGTGCCCGACAGGCGCCGGACAACCGGGGTGGCGGCCTAGGAGGGCAGCGTGACCGGCTCGGTGTCGGGCAGCGGGCTGGCGTCGCGCCCGCGCAGATCCGGGTGGTACCGGCGGCCGAGCAGGGGCACCAGGAAGCCGACCAGGGCGAAGGCAGCGGCGACGACGATGGCGGCGGTCGGCCCGGCCTGGTCGATCTGCACGCCGGCGATCGCGGAGCCCAGCGCCGCGCCGATCAGCTGACCGGTGCCGACCCAGCCGTAGGCCTCCGCCGTGTCCGAGAAGCGCACGCTCGAGGCGGTGATCGCGAACAGCGCCGCGAGAGCGGGGGCGATGCCGATGCCGGCGAGGAACAGCGTGACGCACAGCCACCAGAAGTCGGTCGAGACCGCCGCCAGGCCCATGCCGACCGTGACGATCAGCATCCGCCGCGCGGTCGCCCACCGGCTGATCGGGATGTGGCCGAGGGCGAGGCCGCCGACCAGGGAGCCCGCCGCGAACACGGCGAGCACGACGCCCGACTCGACTCCGCCCTCGCCGAACACCGCGACCACGCCCGCCTCGACCGCCGAGCAGGCGCCGATCAGGAGGAAGCCGACGACCGTGGCCAGCAGCACCGGGGGCTTCGTGAGCACCACGCCGAGGCGGCGCTTCGAGCGCGGGATGCGGACGCGGCCCACCTCGGGCGAGGCGATGAACCAGATCCCGCCGCCGATCAGGAACGCGGCGGCGGTCAGGATGCCCGCGACCGTCGATACCTGGATCGACACGAGCGTCGCCAGCACCGGGCCGAGCACCCAGATGATCTCCTGCGCGGAGGCGTCGAGCGAGAAGAGCGGGGTCAGCTGCGAGCTGGTGACCATCTTGGGGTAGATGGTCCGCACGGCCGGCTGCACCGGCGGCATGCTCAGGCCGGCGACGAACCCGATCACGACGAACTGCCACACCTCGAGCGGGAGCACGGCCATCGAGATGATCGCGCCCGCGCAGACCACGAGGGTGATCGTCAGCACGCGGCGCATCCCGAGCCGCCCCATCAGGCGGCTGGTCAGCGGCCCGGCGATGGCCTGCCCGATCGACATCGAGCCGAGCACCAGGCCGGCGGCGGCGTAGGAGTGGTGCACCCGCTCCACGTGCAGGAGGAACGCCAGCGAGAGCATCCCGAACGGGAAGCGCGCGGTCAGCTGCGCGAGGATGATGCGCCCCACCCCGGGGGTCTTCAGGAGATCGGTGTAGCTGCCCACCGGACGACACTAGCGCTCCGGAGGGGACTGCGGTTCGTCGAGGGAGACCGCTGCCCGAGGGTCCCTCGACGGGTCGCGGTTCCCTCGGCGGAGGGGCGCGTCAGCCGGCCAGCACCTTTCGGATCCGCTGCAGCGACACGCTCTCGGCGGTGCCGAGCGACTGCGCGAAGAAGCTCACCCGCAGCTCCTCGATCATCCAGCGGGCGCGCGCGATCCGCTCCGGGGCGTGCGCGGGCAGCGGCACGACGCCGCCTGCCGAGCGGTAGAGCTCCTGGGCCGCCTGCACCTCGTTCAGCCAGACGCGGTCGCGCCCGACGTTCTCGGCGATCTTGCCGAAGCGCTCGGTGATCCCGCCGAGGTAGCGCGGGAGATGCCGCAGTCGCTCCACTCCGGTCGCCGAGACGAAGCCCGGGTAGACCAGGCCCGAGAGCTGCTCCCGCGCATCCGCGAGAGCGGGCAGGAGAGCCATGCTCGTCGAGGCCTTGAGCGCCTTCTCGACGCCCCGGGCGGTGGTGAGGATCGTCGTGACCGTCTTCACGGTCTCGAACATCGCGTCCATGACGCTCGCGGAGACCCGGTCGCGCACGGCGTCGAACTCGGCGCGGAGGAAGAGCATCCCGTCGGGCTTCATTCGCCAGAGGACCGCGTCGACGCAGGCGAGCAGGCAGTCGGTGAAGAGCGCGGTCGTGTTCTGGTACGGGCTCTGCGCGAGCACGAGCTTCTCGTTCGAGGTGAGGTGCTGCTGCACGTAGGCGACGGGGCTCGGCGTCGCGAGCAGGAGGAGGCGGCGGACGCCTCTCGGGTGCTCGCGCGCCTGGTCCTCGGCCGTGGCCAGCAGGCGGATCGAGACCGAGTCGCCGTCGTCGATCAGGGCGGGGTAGGCGCGGATGGTGTTCCCGCCCTGCCGGGTGTCGGTGACGCGGGGCAGCTCCGGCATGTCCCAGGTCTTCAGGCCCCGGCGCTCGAGCGCGTCGGGGACCCGGGCCTCGACCACGCGGGCGACCTCGTCGCGGACCCGGCCGCGCAGGCGCTCGGCCAGCGGGGCGAGCTCCTTGCCGGCGGCGACCGTGCGCCCCCGCTCGTCGGCGACGGCGAAGGTGACCCGCAGGTGCGAGGGGATGCGCTCGAGGTCGAAGTCCTCGGGCTGCACCACCACGCCGGCCTCGCGGCGGATCGCTCCGGCCAGGGTCGCCGCGAACGACTCCGTCGGCGGGTTCGGCACGTCGTGCGGCAGGGACGCGGTGAGCTTGCGCGCCCAGTCGTTCGCGGGCACCACGTTCCGGCGCAGGTGCTTGGGCAGCGCCTTGATCATCGCGGTGACCAGCTCGGCCCGGAGTCCCGGCACCAGCCAGTCGAAGCCGAGGGGCGTCACGCGGGGCAGGAGCGCGAGCGGCACGTGCACCGTCACTCCGTCCTCCTCCGTCCCCGGCTCGAACCGGTACGAGAGGCGGAAGCGCTGGTCGGCCTGGCGCCACTGCGTGGGGAACGCGGTCTCGTCGATCTGCTCCGCGTCCTCGGGGAGGAGCGTCTCCTGCGTCATCGTCAGCAGGTCGGGCCCGTCGTGCTGGGTCGTCCGCCACCAGGAGTCGAACGAGCGCACCGAGGTGATGTCGCGCGGGAGTCGGCGGTCGTAGAAGTCGAACACGGCCTCGTCGTCGACGAGCAGGTCGCGGCGGCGCGTGCGCTCCTCCAGCCGCTCGAGCTCGGCCCGCAGGGCCCGGTTCTTGCGGTCGAAGGCGTGGCGCGACTCCCACTCGCCCTCGACGAGGGCGTGCCGGATGAACAGCTCGCGGGCGTACGAGGCGTCGATCCGCGAGAACTGGACGCGGCGGCGGGCGATGATCGGCACGCCGTAGAGCGTGACCTTCTCGTAGGCGACGGCCGCGCCCTGCGACTTCTCCCAGTGCGGCTCGCTGAACTGCCGCTTCACGAGGTCGCCCGCGATCGCCTCGGCCCAGGCCGGATCGATCGCGGCGTTCGAGCGGGCGAAGAGGCGGCTGGTCTCGACCAGCTCGGCGCTCATCACCGCGTCGGGGAGCTTCTTGGCCAGGGCGCTGCCGGGGAAGATCGAGAACTTCGCGTTGCGGGCGCCGATGTACTGCACGTTCTGGCGCTCGCGGCTCTTCGCCGCGCGCTGCGCCTGCTGCGAGGTGGTGTCCTTGATGCCCAGGTGCGAGAGCAGGCCGGCCAGGAGGCTCCGGTGGATCCCGTCGGGGTCGACCTTCGGCTCGCCCAGCTCGAGCTTGAGGGGGCGCGCGAGCTGGCGCAGCTGGCGGAACACGTCCTGCCACTCGCGCACGCGCAGGTAGTTGAGGTACTCGGCCTTGCACAGGCGCCGGAAGGCGCTCGAGGAGAGCTCCTCCTGCTTCTCCTCCACGTAGTTCCAGAGGTTCAGCAGGGTGAGGAAGTCGCTGGTGGGATCGACGAACCGCGCGTGCTGCTGGTCGGCCTGCGCCCGGCGCTCGAGCGGGCGCTCGCGGACGTCCTGGATCGTGAGGCCCGCGACGATCGCCATCACCTCGCGGCTGACGCCGTGGCGGCGCGACTCGATCACCATCCGGCCGAAGCGCGGATCGATGGGGAGCCGCGCGAGGTCGCGCCCGATGCGCGTGAGCTGCGGCGCGGCCTCCGCCCCCTTGCGCGGGATGCCGCTCGAGTGCGCGCTCGGCGGCGTGCCGCGCGCCGGAGCGGCATCCCGTGGAGCAGCGGAGGCGGCGGAGGGGGAGCCGGGGACGCGGAGGGCGCCGAGCTCCGTGAGCAGGTCGAGGCCGTCCTTGATGCCGCGGGAGTCGGGCGGAGTGAGGAACGGGAACGAGGCGATGTCGCCCAGTCCGAGCGAGATCATCTGCAGGATGACCGCGGCCAGGCCCGTGCGCAGGATCTCGGGATCGGTGTACTCGGGGCGGCGGAGGTAGTCCTCCTCGGAGTAGAGGCGGATCGCGATGCCCGCGCTGGTGCGGCCCGAGCGGCCGGAGCGCTGGTTCGCGGAGGCCTGCGACACCGCCTCGATCGGCAGCCGCTGCACCTTCGAGCGCGCGCTGTAGCGCGAGATGCGGGCCGTGCCGCCGTCGATCACGTAGCGGATCCCGGGGACGGTGAGACTCGTCTCCGCCACGTTGGTCGCGAGCACGACGCGGCGGCGGACGCCGGGGGTGCGCCCCTTCTCGAAGACGCGGTGCTGATCGGCCGCCGACAGGCGCCCGTAGAGGGGGAGCACCTCGGTGCCCGGCAGGTTCCGGCCCCGGATGGCGTCCTCGGCGTCGCGGATCTCGTTCTCGCCCGAGAGGAACACCAGGACGTCGCCCGGATCCTCGCGCGCCAGCTCGGCCAGGGCGTCGGCGATGCCGGTCATCAGGTCGCGGCTGCCGCTCGTCGCGTCGGGGACGTCGGTGTCGTCGTCCTCCTCCGGCTCCTCGGCGACCAGCGGGCGGTAGCGGATCTCGACCGGGTAGGTGCGGCCGGAGACCTCGATGATCGGCGCGGGCTCGCCGGCGGCGTCGGCGAAGTGGGCCGCGAAGCTCTGCGGGTCGATCGTCGCCGAGGTGATGATCACCTTCAGGTCGGGGCGCTGCGGCAGCAGACGGTGCAGGTAGCCCAGGAGGAAGTCGATGTTGAGGCTGCGCTCGTGCGCCTCGTCGATGATGATCGTGTCGTACCGGCTGAGCATCCGGTCGTGGTTCATCTCGTTGAGCAGGATGCCGTCGGTCATCAGCTTGATCCGCGTCGAGGCGGACGCCTTGTCGGTGAACCGGACCTGGTAGCCGACCAGCCCGCCGACCTCGTCGTCGAGCTCCTCCGCGATGCGCTCGGCGATGGTGCGCGCGGCGATGCGCCGGGGCTGCGTGTGCGCGATGCTCTCGCGGCCGAGCTCCAGGCAGATCTTCGGCAGCTGGGTCGTCTTGCCCGATCCGGTCGCGCCGGCGACGATGACCACCTGGTGGTCGCGGATCGCGGCGGCGATGTCCTCGCGCCGCGCCGACACGGGGAGTTCGGGCGGGTAGCGGATGCTGAGCACGTCTGACATGAGCCCTCCATCCTACGCCGCGTGCGACAATGCCCTGTCTCGTGAAACATCGCGGGCCACCCTGCCCGGTCGGGCGCTCCGGCGCCGGTCGACCGCGGCGCACGATCCCGTGGAGCACCCCGATGAATCCGCAGTCCCTGCTGGTCGTGCTGAACATCGTGCTGCTGCTCTTCGCGATCCGGGGCGTGCTGTCGAACCCGAGGCTCTCGAAGGTCGCGAAGGTCTCCTGGGTGGCGTTCATCGTGATCGCGCCGTTCATCGGCAGCCTCGCCTACCTGGCGGTGGGCCGTCGCGGCGGGAGCGGCGGAGGCGGCACGGTCGTGCGCGGCACGGAGCGGCCGTCGGGCTGGTTCTTCGAGCGCTGAGCGGCCGGGCGGGCCGGCGGCGGGGGAGACCCGCGGACGTCGGCGCTCCGCGGACCTCCTGACCCTCCGTCCCGCGGCAACCCCCTGACCGGCGGCTCCGCCCGCGTCTAGCGTGGGGCGCATGGCCGATCGTCTGCGCTCCAGTGTCAGCCCCTACCTCCGCTCGCACGCGGACAATCCGGTCGACTGGTTCCCCTGGGGCGAGGAGGCGTTCGCCGAGGCGGTGCGCCGCGACGTCCCGGTGATGGTGTCGATCGGCTACTCCACCTGCCACTGGTGCCACGTGATGGCGCGGGAGTCGTTCTCGGATCCGGTGCTCGCCGCGCGGCTGAACGCGGACTTCGTCGCGGTGAAGGTCGACCGCGAGGAGCACCCGGACGTCGACACGGCCTACCTGACGGCCGCGAGCGCGTTCACCCGGCAGCTCGGCTGGCCGCTGACGGCCTTCGCCACCCCCGCCGGCGAGACCTTCTTCGCCGGCACCTACTTCCCGCCGCGCGCCGTCGGCGGCGTGCCCGCCTTCTCCGACGTCCTCGACGCGGTCTCGGAGGCGTGGCGGCTGCGGCGCGACGAGGTGCAGGCGACGGCGGGGGGCCTGGCCGCGGCTCTGCGCGAGGCGACCGCGGCGCTGCCCGCCGATTCCGCGCTGCCCGGCGACGCCGAGCTCGACGGCGCCGTCCGCGCACTCGCGGACGAGGAGGACCGGGTGCACGGCGGCTTCGGCGGCGCCCCGAAGTTCCCGGTGGCTCCCGTGCTCGAGTTCCTGGCCTCGCGGCCCTCGGGAGCGGCGCTCGCCGAGCGCACGCTGCTCGCGCTGGCCGCGTCCCCGCTCCGCGACCGCGACGGGGGCTTCTTCCGCTACGCGACGCAGGCCGACTGGAGCGATCCGCACTACGAGCGGATGCTGTACGACAACGCGCAGCTGCTCGACGTCGCTGCCGTCCTGCTCGGGCACGACGGCGCCCGGGTGGAGGAGCTGACCGGGATCGCGGAGGGCGTCGCCGCGTTCCTCCTGACCACTCTCGAGCGGCCGGGCGGCGGCTTCGCATCGGCGCAGGACTCGGAGAGCATCGTCGACGGTCAGCGCTCGGAGGGCGGCTACTACCTCGCCGAGGACCGGTCCCGCCTCGCGCCTCCCGCTCTCGACGAGAAGGTCGTCACCGGCTGGAACGGCCTGGCGATCCGCGCGCTCGCCCGCGCCGGACGCGTGCTCGGACGGGAGGAGTGGATCGACGCCGCCCGGCGCGCGGCGGACGCGGTGCTGCAGCGGCACCTCGTCGACGGCCGCGTCGCGGTGCGCGCCTCCCTCGACGGTGCCGTCTCCGCGGCCCGCCCGGCGCTGGAGGACCTCGGGATGCTGGCCGGCGGGCTCCTCGAGCTCGCCCTGGCGGAGGGCCGCCCGCGCTACGCGGTCGCGGCGCGCACCCTGATCGACGGCGCGCTCGACGCGGCCGACGGCCCGCTGCCGTTCGCGCTGCCCGGGGGAGGGGACCCGGCGCTGACCGCGCGGGGACTCCTGCTCGCGGCCGATCCCTCCGAGGGCGCCTACCCCTCCGGCCTGTCGGCGACGGCGGACGCGGCGCACGAGCTGTACCTGCTCACCGGATCGCAGCGCTACCGGGAGGCGGCCGAGGCGGTCGTCGCTTCGATCGCTCCGGGCGCGGTCCGCCAGCCGATGGGCTTCGGCGCCGTGCTCGGGCTCGCTTCGCGGCTGGCTCGCCCGGTGCGGCAGCTGGTCGTCGTGGGCCCCGGAGCGGCGGAGGCGGTGCAGGGCGCGCGGTCCGCCGGGATCGGCGTGCTGGTCGGCGTGTCCGACGAGGGCGCCCGGGACTGGGCGGACGCGGGCTTCGAGCTGTTCGAGGGGCGGATCTCGCGGGAGGGGCTGCCGACCGCCTACTCCTGCGAGGCCTTCGTCTGCGCCCTGCCGACGACCCGCCTCCCGGAGGAGCTGCTCACGCGGCCGTGACCGTCAGCGGCGCCGCGGGGTCGGCGGCCCACTCGTTGAGCGAGCCGTCGTAGACGACCGCCGTGTGGACTCCGAGCACCGCCAGTGCGAGTGCATCGGCCGTCGCGGCGATCCCGCCCCCGCAGTAGAGGACGATCCGCTCGGCCTGGAGAGCGTCTCCGAACAGCGACCGCAGCCGCTCCGGCGGCAGGAGCGTGTTGTCGGCCCGGTCGACGAGCCGCCCGGCGGGGACGCTCCGCGAGCCAGGCAGGTGTCCGAGGCGGGGGCGGCGCCCCTCCTCCCCGGTGAACTCCTTCGGCGGGACCGCGCAGACCAGCGCCCCGGGAGCCTCGCCGCGCACGACGCTCTCGACGCCGGCCTTGTCGATCCAGAGCGGCCGCTCCTCGCGCACGCTGATGCCTCCGCTCACGGCGGGCTCGACGTGCCCCGTCTCGATCGGGCGCTCCTCCCGCCGCCAGGCCGGGAGCCCGCCGTCGAGCACCGCGACGGCGTCGTGCCCGGCCGAGCGCAGCAGCCACCACACGCGCGAGGCCCACTGGCCGACCGCGGAGTCGTACACGACGACCACCGAGTCGTCGTCGATGCCGAGCGCGGCGGTCGCGGCGGCGAAGCGCTCCGGGTCGAGCCGGGTGAAGGGCAGGGGAGCCGCCGGATCCGACAGCTGCTCGAGCAGGTCGCCGAACACGGCGCCGGGGACATGCCCCTCGAGGAGGTACTGCTTGTCGCCGCTGAGGTAGCCGGGCCGCCCGTCGAAGCCGGGCACGAGCAGCACGCTGGCGTCGACGACGACGAGGTGCTCGCGGCCGAGCTGGTCGGCGAGCCACTGGGTCGAGACGATCGGCCGGGCGAGGTACGGGGCGGAGGAGGTGCTCACCCGCCCCACGCTAGGCGCGACCGCCGACAGGTGCGCCCCCGTGCGTCACGCACGGTCACGGACGCCACGGGCGCTCAGCACTCGATGACGTTGACCGCGAGGCCGCCCTCGCTCGTCTCCTTGTACTTCGACGACATGTCGATGCCGGTCTGGCGCATCGTCTCGATGACCGCGTCGAGCGAGACGCGGTGGTCGCCGTCGCCGTGCAGCGCGAGGCGGGCCGCGCTCACCGCGGTGGAGGAGGCGATCGCGTTCCGCTCGATGCAGGGGATCTGCACGAGCCCTCCGACCGGGTCGCAGGTCAGTCCGAGGTGGTGCTCCATCGCGATCTCGGCCGCGTTCTCGACCTGGCGCGGACTGCCGCCGAGCACCGCGCAGAGCGCTCCGGCAGCCATCGCGCAGGCCGAGCCGACCTCGCCCTGGCAGCCCGCCTCCGCACCGGAGATCGAGGCGTTCGTCTTGCAGAGCGAGCCGATCGCGGTGGCGGTGAGGAGGAAGCGGCGTAGCCCCGCGCGGTCGGCGCCCGGGACGAAGCGGAGGTAGTAGTGCCCGACGGCGGGGATGATGCCCGCCGCTCCGTTCGTCGGAGCCGTCACGACGCGCCCGCCTGCGGCGTTCTCCTCGTTCACCGCGAGGGCGAAGGCGTGGAGCCACTCCACCGAGGTCGCGCGGGCGCGGTCGAGCGGATCCTCCTCGAAGGCCTCGAGCCGCTCGCGGAGCACCGAGGCCCGGCGGCGGACGCCCAGGCCGCCCGGCAGCACGCCGTCGGTCGCCAGGCCGTGCTCGACGCAGGCGGCCATGGCGTCCCAGATCGCGTCGAGGCGGGCGTCGATGTCGACCCCGGGGTGCAGAGCGCGCTCGTTCGCGGCGGCGATCTCGGCGATGCCGGAGCGGGTCCGATCGCAGGTCGCCAGCAGGTCGAGCCCGGAGACGAAGGGGTAGGGGTGCGGGGCCAGCGCAGCCAGCTCGGCACGCTCGCCCGCGCGCCGGATGAAGCCGCCGCCGATCGAGTAGTAGGTCTCCTCCCACACCGGCAGCGCGTCGTCGCCGACCCAGACGCTGAAGGTGAGGGCGTTCGGGTGCTCCGGCAGCCTCGTGCGCGGCTCGAAGACGACGTCGTCGCGCGTCATCGCGAGGCGCTGCTCGCCGGCCAGCAGGATCATCCCCTCCGCGTCGAGGCGCTGCCATGCCCCGCGCACCAGCGCCGGGTCGCACGTCTCGGGGTCCAGGCCGGCGAGGCCGGCGACCACCGCGTCGGGGGTGCCGTGGCCGATCCCGGTGGAGCCGAGCGAGCCGTAGAGGGTGCAGCCCACCCGGCTCACGCGGCCGAGGAGCCCGGCGTCGCGTATCCGCTCGGCGAGGGCGAGGGCGGCGCGCATCGGTCCGACGGTGTGCGAGCTGGACGGGCCGATCCCGACGCTGAACAGGTCGAGGACGGAGACGTAGGCGCTCATCCACCGAGACTACGCCGGGGCCGGCGGTGTGCGCCGCCCGAGCCGCGCCCGCGTCGAGGAGCCACGGAGATCCGGAGTCGACGAGGGTCTGCGGTGGATCAGCGCAGCGTCTTGCGCGCCGAGATCTGGCCGGTGTCGAAGCCGAGCAGGTGCAGGCCGCCGTGGAAGCGGGCGTGCTCGACCTTGATGCAGCGGTCCATCACGACGGACAGGCCCTTCGACTCGCCGTACTCGGCCGCCTCCTGGTTCCAGATCCCCAGCTGCACCCAGACCGTGGGCGCGCCGACGGCGAGGACGTCGTCGATCACGGCGGGGATGTCGCTCGCCTTGCGGAACACGTCGACGATGTCGGGCACGACCGGGAGCTCGGCGAGACTGCGGTAGACCGGCTGCCCCAGGATCTCGGTGGCGTTCGGGTTCACGAAGTAGAGCTCGTAGTCGCTCGACTGCTGCAGGTAGGTGGCGACGAAGTAGGAGGAGCGGGCCGGGTTCGGCGAGGCGCCGACGATCGCCACGGTCTTCGCGCGGCGGAGGATGTCGAGTCGCCTGCGGGCGTCGGGGCCCACCCAGGTGCGCTGCGAGCGCAGCATCTTCGCCAGCGGCGAGTTCGCCGGGACCGAGCAGCTCAGCCCGTTGGACAGCTGGACGACCGTGTCGGCGGTGTCGGTGGTGCTCATGCTCAGACCTCCACGGCCGGGGTGTGCAGGGTGGTGGTCGTGTCCTCGGGGAGCTCGGTCGGAGCGTCGGGGGTGCCGTGCTCCTCGACCGCGCGGGCGAGCGCCTGGTCGAGATCGTAGATGATGTCGTCCGCGTCCTCGATGCCGACGGAGAGGCGGACGAGTCCGGGGAGGACGCCCGCGTGGAGGAGCTGGTCCTCGGTGAGCTGGGCGTGGGTGGTCGAGGCGGGGTGGATCACCAGCGTCTTCGCGTCGCCGATGTTGGCGAGGTGGCTGGCGAGGTCGACCGATTCGATGAAGGTCTGGCCGACGGCGCGGCCGCCCTTGACCACGAAGCTGAAGACCGAGCCCGGTCCCTTCGGCAGGTACTTCTGCGCGCGGTCGTGGTGCGGGTGCGCGGGCAGCCCGGCCCAGTAGACCGCCTCGATGCGGGGGTCGGCGTCGAGCCATTCGGCGACGCGGCGCGCGTTGTCGACGTGCGCCTGGATCCGGTACGGCAGCGTCTCGACGCCCTGGGCGAGCAGGAACGCGGAGTGCGGAGCGAGGACCGGCCCGATGTCGCGCAGCTGCTCCGCGCGCAGGCGCGTGAGGAAGCCGTACTCCCCGAAGTTGCCGTCCCACGACAGGTCTCCGTAGGAGGCGACCGGGTCGTGCAGCAGCGGGAACTTCTCGGGGGAGTAGTGGAAGCGCCCCGACTCGACGACGACGCCGCCGAGCGTGGTGCCGTGTCCGCCGAGGAACTTGGTGGCCGAGTGGATGACGATGTCGGCGCCCCACTCGATCGGGCGGACGAGGTAGGGCGTGGCGACCGTGGAGTCGATGATCAGCGGGATGCCGGCGGCGTGCGCGACCGCGGCGAGGCCCTCGATGTCGGCGATCTCGCCGGAGGGGTTCGCGATCGTCTCGGCGTAGAGCACCTTGGTCTTCTCGGTGATCGCCGCCGCGTAGTCGGCCGGGTCGCTCGAGCGGACGAAGGTGGTGTCCACTCCGAAACGGCGGAGCGTGACGTCGAGCTGGGTGATCGATCCGCCGTAGAGGTTGGCGGAGGACACCACGTGGTCGCCCGCGCCGACGAGCGCCGCGAAGGTGATGAACTGCGCCGAGAGCCCGGAGGCCGTGGCGACGGCGCCGAGGCCGCCCTCGAGGCTCGCGACGCGCTCCTCGAAGGAGGCGACCGTGGGGTTCGACAGGCGCGAGTAGACGTTGCCGTACTTCTGCAGCGCGAAGCGGGCCGCGGCGTCGGAGGTGTCGTCGAAGACGAAGGCGCTGGTCTGGTAGATCGGCAGAGCGCGGGCGCCCGTCACCGCGTCGGGGATGTTGCCCGCGTGGATCGCACGCGTCTTGAAGCCGTACTCACGATCTGCCATGCGATCGACGCTAGCGGGAGCCGCCGACACCGCCGCGCCGGAGCGACGCATCGCGTAACAGAGCGTCCCCGCAGTGCAGAGCGACCGTGCGCGACAGAGCGGTCGAGCGGATCGGAGCGCCGATCAGAGCGCCAGCTGCACCGCGGCCAATCCCATCGCCGCGATCGCCGCCCACGACACCAGGGCGACGAGCAGAGCACGCCACCCCGTCGTCACGAGCGCGCGCACCCGGACGGCGCTGCCGAGCGCGAAGAGCGCCGCGGCGAGGAGCCAGGTCTGCGCGGTGTCGGCGGCGGCGAGCAGTCCCTCCGGCAGGGGGAGGAGCGTGCGCAGCAGCACCGCGGCGAGGAACCCGACCACGAACAGCGGCACGATCGCCGGGCGCGTCCCGCCGGTCCCGCCGCCGCGCCTCGTGACCGCCGCCGCCACCGCGACCATCGGCGCCAGCATGACCACGCGGGTCAGCTTCACCACGACCGCCACGGCCAGCGCCGACGCACCCGCCACCTGGGCCGTCGCCACCACCTGGCCCACGTCGTGGACCGAGGCGCCGACCCAGTGCCCGAACTGCACGTCGGAGAGCCCGAGCGGCTGCTGCAGGGCGGGGAGCACCGCGATCGCGAGCGTGCCGCAGAGCGTCACCAGCGCGACCGGCGTCGCCTGCTCCTGCTCCTTCGCCCGGGTCGCTCCGGCCATCGCGCCGATCGCCGAGGCCCCGCAGATCGAGAAGCCCGCCGCGAGCAGCAGCGGCTCCTGCCCGGGCAGCCGGAGCGCCCGGCCCAGCGCCCAGGTCAGGCCGAAGGTGGCCAGGACGATCCCGACGACGACCAGGATCGCGCCCCAGCCCAGCGCAGCGATGTCGATCAGCGAGAGCTTCAGCCCGAGCAGGACGATGCCGGTGCGCATCAGCGAGCGGGACGAGAACTTCAGGCCCGGCGCCAGCGCCCCGCTCAGCAGGGGGCGCGCCGCGGGCAGCTGCGCCACGAGGATCCCGAGCGCGACCGCCGCGGTCAGCATCGGCACTGCCGGCACCGTCGCGTGCAGCAGGGCCGCGATCACCGCCGCGACGGCGCAGGCCGCGACTCCCGGGCCCAGCCGCCGGATCAGACCCACGAGGGCAGCCACATGTGGGCCTGCCAGAAGGTGAAGGAGGTCTGCGCGCCGATCCAGAGCGGCAGGAAGTAGGCCGTCAGCGCCGCCGCCGCCACCGCGAAGACGAGCACCACGAGGACGCCGCGGGTGCGCCGCCTCCGCTCGTCACCCGGACTCCCGATCACCATCCCGGCCGTCAGCGCCAGCGCCAGCATCATGTAGGGCTCGAAGACGACGCAGTAGAACTGGAACACCGTGCGGTCGAGGTACAGCAGCCACGGCAGGTAGCCCGCGACGATCCCCATCAGCACGAAGCCGGCGCGCCACTCCCGGTACCGCGCGAGCCGGTAGAGGAGGTACACCAGCGCCAGGACTCCGGCGTACCAGATGAGCGGATTGGCGACCGAGGTGATCGCCTCGTCGCAGCGTGCGGCGGTGCAGCCGTCGACGCCCGTCGCCTGGTCGACGAAGTACATGCTGGTCGGCCGGAGCATGAGCAGCCAGGTGAGCGGGTTCGCCTCGTAGGGGTGCGAGGCCCGCAGGTTGATCGAGTAGTCGTACATCTGCACGTGGTAGTGCCAGAGGCTCTGCGCCCAGTCCGGCACCCACGCCAGAGCCCCGGTCCAGGCGTTGCCGGGGGCCTCCGACGCCCACTGCCGGGCCCATCCGCCGGAGGTGCGCAGCCAGCCCGTCCAGGTGACGAGGTAGGCGATCAGGGCGATCGGCACGACCAGGAGGAAGGTGACCGGACCCTGCTTGAGGATCGCGCCGCTGCCCCAGAACGGCACGCCCGCGCGGCGCCGCATCAGCGCGTCGACGACCACCGCGTACACGCCGTACGCCGCGAGGAAGTAGACGCCCGTCCACTTCACGCCCGCGGCCAGGCCGAAGAGCACGCCGGCCGCGAGCAGCCAGGGCCGCCACCACAGGACCGGCCCCCAGCTCGGCAGCGCTCCCGCCGCCACCTTCCGCGCCAGCTGCAGCTCGGCCCAGCGCCGGTCCAGCAGCACCGCCGCGACCCCGCAGAGCGCGACGAACATCAGGATCCCGTCCAGGAGCGACACCCGCGACATCACGATCGCGTGGCCGTCGAGCGCGAGCATCAGCCCCGCGAAGGAGGAGAGGAGGGTGGAGCGGAACAGGAGGCGGCCGATCACGATCACCAGCGCGACGGCGAGGATCCCCACGACGGCGGTCGCGACGCGCCAGCCGACGCTGTCGTCCGCGCCGAACACGCCCATCCCGAGCCCGATGATCCACTTGCCCAGCGGCGGATGCACCACGAAGGACGGCGCCCCCGTGAAGGTGTCCACGTCGCCGGCCGCGAAGCCGGGGTCCGGGTTCTCGGGCCAGGCGCCCTCGAACCCGAGGTTCCAGAGGGTCCAGGCGTCCTTCACGTAGAAGGTCTCGTCGAACACGAGCGAGCGCGGGTGGCCGAGGTTCCACAGCCGCAGCACCGCGGCCAGGGCGACCACCAGCAAGGGCAGTCCGAGCTCGTACAGCCGGCGGCGCGCGGGGGAGGCGACGAGCCGGGCGTGCAGGTCGTCGAACCAGGAGCCGCGCGGCACGTCCGGGAGCGGGGTGCGCTCCCGCGGTGCGGACGCCTCGGCGGGCTCCACCGGGACCGAGCGCGCCGATCCCGCCGCGTCCAGGAGCAGGTCGTCGAAGTCGCGCTGCGGTCGGTCCGTCACCCGGCCATGCTAACGGGGCGCCTCCTCCCGGGACGGCGGCGATCCGCGGCGGGAGGCCCCGGACCCGGCCTGGGAGACTGGCGGCATGATCATCCTCGCCGGCACTCCCATCGGAAACCTCGGCGACGCCTCCCGCCGGCTCGTGGAGGCGCTGGGCTCCGCCCGCCACGTCGCCGCCGAGGACACGCGCGTGACCATCCAGCTGATGCGCGCCCTGGGCGTCGAGAACCGGCCCGCCCTCTACGCGCTGCACGACCACAACGAGCGCGAGCGCGCCGCCGAGCTGGTGGAGCTGGCCCGCGAGGAGGACCTGCTCGTGCTGAGCGACGCGGGCATGCCCACGGTCTCGGACCCGGGCTACCACCTGGTCGAGGCGGCGGTGGCGGCCGGAGTCGCGGTCACCGCGCTGCCCGGTCCCTCGGCGGTGCTCATGGCGCTCGCCGTGTCCGGGCTCCCGACGGATCGCTTCAGCTTCGAGGGGTTCCTGCCCCGCCGGCACGGCGAGCGGGTCTCGACCTTCCGGGCGCTCGTCGACGAGCGCCGCACCATGGTCTTCTTCGAGTCCCCGCACCGGATCGGCGACGCGCTCGCCGACCTGGTCGAGGCGATGGGCCCGGAGCGGCGCGTCGTCGTCTGCCGCGAGCTCACCAAGATGTTCGAGGAGGTCCGGCGCGGCACGGCGGCCGAGCTGGCCGAGTGGGCGGCCGACGGCCTGCGCGGCGAGATCTGCCTGGTCGTCGAGGGAGCCCCCGCGAGGGAGGCGTCGCTCGAGGACGCGCTGGCCGACGTGCTGGCCCGCGTCGAGGCCGGATCGCGGCTCAAGGAGGCGTCGGCCGAGGTCGCCGAGATCACCGGGCTCTCGCGCCGCGCGCTCTACGAGGCGGCGCTCGCCTCCCGCCGCGGCTGAGGGCTCCCTCCCCGGCGGCGATCGCGGCCGGTCGTCCACGGCCTCCGTCACACGCCGGGAGCGGTGCCGCGCGGTGAATAGGATGGTCGCCATGTCCGACGGCGCCTCCTTCTACCTCACGACCCCGATCTTCTACGTGAACGACGTCCCGCACATCGGGCACGCGTACACCGAGGTCGCCGCCGACGTGCTCACCCGCTGGCACCGCCAGGCGGGCGACGACACCTGGCTGCTGACCGGCACCGACGAGCACGGCCAGAAGATCCTCCGCACCGCCACCGCCAACGGCACGACCCCCCAGGAGTGGGCCGACCGCCTCGTGAGGACCGCCTGGCAGCCGCTGCTCGAGACCATCGACATCGCCAACGACGACTTCATCCGCACCACGGACGCGCGGCACGAGGTCAACGTCCAGAAGTTCCTGCAGAAGCTGTACGACGAGGACGCCATCTACACCGGCGAGTACGAGGGCTACTACTGCGTGGGCTGCGAGGAGTACAAGCAGCTGTCCGACCTCGAGGAGGGCACCGGCGACTACGACGGCCAGTACGTCTGCAAGATCCACTCGAAGCCGGTCGAGCTGCTGAAGGAGAAGAACTACTTCTTCAAGATGAGCGAGTACACCGAGCGGCTGCTCGCGCTCTACGAGGAGCGTCCCGACTTCGTCCAGCCCGAGTCGGCGCGCAACGAGGTCGTCAGCTTCGTCCGCCAGGGCCTGGCCGACCTGTCGATCTCCCGCTCCAGCTTCGACTGGGGCGTGAAGGTCCCGTGGGACGACTCGCACGTGGTCTACGTCTGGTTCGACGCGCTGCTCAACTACATCACCGCGGTCGGCTACGGCCAGGACGAGGCGGAGTTCGAGCGCCGCTGGCCCGCGACCCACATCGTCGGCAAGGACATCCTGCGCTTCCACGCCGTGATCTGGCCCGCCATGCTCATGGCCGCGGGCCTCGAGGTGCCCCGGCAGGTGTTCGGCCACGGCTGGCTGCTGGTCGGCGGCGAGAAGATGTCGAAGTCGAAGCTCACCGGCATCGCGCCCGAGCAGATCACCGACACCTTCGGCTCCGACGCCTTCCGCTACTACTTCCTCCGGGCCATCACCTTCGGCCAGGACGGCTCGTTCTCGTGGGAGGACCTGTCGGCGCGCTACCAGTCCGAGCTCGCGAACGGCTTCGGCAACCTCGCCTCGCGGGTCGTCGCGATGCTGCACCGCTACTACGACGGCGTCGTGCCCGCGCCGGGGGAGCCGACCGAGGCGGAGGAGCGCGTGCAGCGCATCGTCGCCGAGGCCGCCGCGTCGGCCGACCGGTCGATCGACGCGCTCGCGATCCACGACGCGATCACCGCCGTGTGGAGCATCGTCGAGGAGCTCAACGGCTACATCACCGAGCAGGAGCCGTGGGCACTCGCCAAGCGCGAGGAGCGCGAGCGCCTCGGCACGGTGCTCTACACCGCGACGGAGGGGCTCCGCGCCCTGGCCGTGTTGCTCTCGCCGGTCGTGCCGCGCGCGACGGCGTCCCTCTGGGAGGCGCTCGGCGTGACGGAGTCGCTCGGCGCCCTCACCGCGCAGCCGATCCGCGAGGCGGGCCGGTGGGGGGTCCTCCCCGTCGGCACGACCGTCGGGACGCTCGCCGCGCTCTTCCCGCGCATCGAGGCTCCCGCGTCCTGACGTCCGCGCCTCGACCCGTGGACGGAGCAGCCGAGCGGCGCGGAGTCGCCGGCGGAGGATCCGCAGGAGAGTGCACGATGACCGCGATCCGAACGCGAGGCGCCGGGTGCGAGCGGCCCTCCGCTCCGGGGACGGCGGGGCGCAGATGACGCGCGAGGTCCTCGACGCTCTCGGGCAGGCGGCCGAGCTCACCCGGCGCCACGTCGGGCACCCCGAGCGCGCCGCCGCGCTCGCCCTGCGCCTGCACCGGGTGACCGCTCCGACCGAGCTCGTCTACACCCGGTTCCCGCCGACCCTCAGCCTGGTGCTGGCCGGCCGGAAGCGCTCTGTGGTCGGCGACTCCGACGAGCGGTGGGGCGCCGGCCGCTTCCTGATCACCCCCGTCGACCTGCCGGTGGTGGCGGCCGTCGTGGAGACCGGCGACCGCGGCGACTTCCTGTCGGCCAACTGGCGTCTCGACCCGCTCGTGGTGGCCGAGATCGCGGCGCTCGCCCCCCGGACGGCCCCGCGGGCTCCCGCCCCGCGGATCGGCACGGTCACGGAGGAGATGGCCGACTCGCTGCGCCGACTCTTCCGTCTGCTCGACGCCCCCGCCGACATCCCGGTGCTCGCCCCCGCGATCACGCGCGAGCTCGTGCTGCGGCTGCTGCAGACGGACCAGGCGCCCCGGCTGCTGGCCGCGTCCAGCACCGTCCGCTCGGAGGCCGTCTCCCGCGCGGTCGAGGCGATGAGCGCGTCGCTGTCGCGCGGATGGACCCTCGGCGCGCTCGCCGCGGAGGCGGGCACCAGCGTGCCCACACTCACCCGCCGCTTCCGCGAGCTGACCGGGATGTCGCCGCTGGGCTACCTGCGGCGGCTCCGCCTCGGGGAGGCCAGGAGGCTGCTCCTGGTCCGGGGCGACACCGCCGCGCAGGCCGCGGCCGCGGTCGGCTACGCGAGCGCGTCGCACTTCGGGCGCGACTACCGCCGCGCCTACGAGACGACCCCCGCGGCCGACGCTGCGCTCCACCCCGGGCCGCTCGTCCAGATCCACTGAGCGGCGGGCGCTGTCGCGGGGACTCCGAGCGGCGCGTACCGCGGCGTCAGACGCGGGCGCCGACGATGCCTCCGTCGACGTCGAGCGTCGTGCCGTGGACGTACGAGGCCTCGTCCGAGACGAGCCAGCGCACGGCCAGGGCGATCTCGTCCGGACGTCCGGGCCGGCCGGCGGGGGCGGACGCGGTCATCTGCTCCAGGATCGCGGCGGCGTGCTCATTGCCGGGCGTGAGAGTCGCGCCGGGCGCGACGGCGACCACGCGCACGCCGCTCGGGCCGTACTCGGCCGCCCACGCCCGCGTGAGGTGCTCCAGCGCCGCCTTGGTCGCGGGGTAGAGCGCGGTCCCGGGCGTTCCCACCCGTCCCATCCACGAGGTGATGTTGACGACCACTCCGCTCCCGCGCTCGGCCATGGCCGGGGCGATCGCCGCGACGAGCTGGTGCGGCACGCGGATGTTCGTGGTGAGGAGGGACTCGACGTCGGCGTCGCTGAGGTCGGCGGTCGGCCCCACCGGGAACACTCCGGCGTTGTTGACGAGGACGTCGATCCGCCCGTCGAGGAGGGTCAGCGCCCGGGCGGCGACGGCGCGGGTCTCCTCCGGCGTGCCCGCGAGGTCGGCGACGAGCGCGGAGGCGGTGCCCCCGTCGGCGCGGATGCCGCGGACGACGGACCCGACCCGCTCGGGGTCGCGTCCGTGCACGAGGACGTGAGCGCCGGCCCCGGCGAGCCGGCGGGCGATGGCCGCACCGATCCCGCTCGAGGATCCGGTGACGAGGGCATGGCGCCCGGCGAGGGAGCCGGGTGCGGAGTGGGCGAGGAGCTCGGTGTCTGTCATGGCTCCAGCCTCCCGGCGGCGCGGGAGGCGGGCTGTCCCGATCCGATCGGGTGCTGACCCGATCCGCTCAGGGCGCCTCGGCGGCCGCCTCTCGGCCCGCGTCCGCCCGGGACTCCGGCCTCCGCGAGCCCTCCCGGTAGCCTGGAGCGCATGACCGACAGCCAGCACGTCCGCTCCCGCGAGGCCTCGTCCGGCCGCGACCTGACGTACCCGCCGCTGCCCGAGGCGCTCGTCGTCCCCGTCTACGACAACCACACGCACCTCGAGATCGCCGACGGCCTCGAGCCGCTCGACCACCGCGAGCAGCTCGACCGGGCCTCCACCGTCGGCGTCCGCGGCGTCGTCCAGGTCGGCACCGACGTCGAGACGAGCCGCTGGTCGGCCGAGCAGGCGGCGAGCGAGCCGCGGATGCTGGCCGCCGTCGCGATCCACCCCAACGAGGCGCCCGAGCTGGAGCAGCGCGGCGAGCTCGACGCCGCCCTCGCCGTGATCGCCGAGCTGGCGGAGCAGCCGCGGGTGCGCGCCATCGGCGAGACCGGGCTCGACTTCTTCCGCACCGGCGAGAGCGGCCGCGCCGCGCAGTTCCGCTCCTTCGAGGAGCACATCCGCATCGCGAAGGAGCACGACCTCGCGCTGCAGATCCACGACCGCGACGCGCACCGCGAGGTCATCGAGACCCTGCGCCGCGTCGGCGCCCCCGAGCGCACCGTCTTCCACTGCTTCTCCGGGGACGCGGAGATGGCGCGGATGTGCACGGACGAGGGCTGGTACCTCTCCTTCGCCGGCACCGTGACGTTCAAGAACGCCGAGCCGCTGAGGGAGGCGCTCGTCGCGACTCCTCGGCACCTCATCCTGGTCGAGACCGACGCGCCGTACCTCACTCCGTCGCCCTTCCGCGGCCGCCCGAACGCGCCCTACCTCCTCCCGCACACCCTGCGCTCGATGGCCGCGACCCTCGAGACCGACGTCGGCCACCTGGCCGCGACGATCGCCTCGAACACGGAGGCCGTGTACGGCGAGTGGGGCGGCGAGGTCGGCTCCGAGCCGACGGAGCCGGTCGGACCCCTCGCATGAGCGGCCGCCACGCCGCCGAGCCGACGGCCGCCGCGATCCCGCGCCTGCTGGGCCCGGCCGAGATCCGCGACCTCGCCGGCCTGCTCGACGTCACGCCGACCAAGAAGCTCGGCCAGAACTTCGTGCACGACGCCAACACGGTCCGCCGCATCGTCAAGCTCGCTCGGGTGCGCCCGGGGGAGACCGTCGTCGAGATCGGCCCCGGCCTCGGATCGCTGACCCTCGGCCTGCTCGAGGCGGGCGCGCAGGTCGTGGCCGTCGAGATCGACGGGCGCCTCGCCGAGCAGCTGCCGCGCACCGTCGAGCTGATGGCGCCGGGCGCCGATCTCGCGGTCGTGCACGCCGACGCGATGAAGGTGCTCGACCTGCCGGGGGAGCCGGTCCGGCTCGTCGCCAACCTCCCGTACAACATCTCGGTGCCGGTGCTCCTGCACTTCCTCGAGCACTTCGCCAGCATCCGGTCCGGAGTGGTGATGGTGCAGTCCGAGGTCGGGCACCGGCTCGCCGCCGGTCCCGGCTCCAAGGTCTACGGCGGCCCGAGCGTCAAGGCGGCGTGGTTCGGCTCCTGGACGACGGGCGGCGCGGTCTCGCGTCAAATCTTCTGGCCGGTGCCGAACGTCGACAGCGTGCTCGTCGCGTTCGACCGCGGCGAGGAGCCGGGCGACGAGACCCTGCGCCGCGCCGTCTTCGCGGTCGTCGACGCGGCGTTCGCGCAGCGGAGGAAGATGCTCCGCCAGTCGCTCGCGACCCTCTTCGGCGACAGCGCCGCGGCGATCGTCGCGCTCGAGCGGGCCGGCGTCCCGCAGACCGCGCGCGGCGAGGAGCTGGACGTCGCCGCCTTCGTCCGCCTGGGCCGCGAGCTCGATCCGGCGCGGGTCCCCGTGCGCGGCGCGGCGGTGCCCGACGGGTCGCTGGCGGAGACCGACGGGGACGACACGGACGGCGACGGGGAGCCCGCCCCGCGTGCGGACGAGGGCGCCTCCGCCACCCTGTAGCGTGGATGCATGGCCCACCGCGCGACGTCGAACCGGGTCCACGCGCGGGCGCCCGGCAAGATCAACGTGTTCCTCAAGGTCGGCGCCGTGCGCGACGACGGGTACCACGAGCTGGCCACCGCGTTCCAGTCGCTCTCCCTCTACGAGGACGTGTTCGCGGAGGAGGCGGCCGACTTCTCGGTCTCCTTCTCGGGCTCGATCGACACCTCCCGCCTGGCCGTCGACGGCTCCAACCTCGCGATCAAGGCGGCTCGGGCGCTCGCCCGGGCGACCGGCTACCGCGGCGGCGTGCACCTCGAGATCGAGAAGAACGTCCCCATCGCCGGCGGCATGGGCGGCGGCTCGGCCGACGCGGCCGCGACCCTGCTCGCCTGCGACGCGCTCTGGGGTACGGCGTGCACGAGGGAGCAGCTGCTCGGCATCGCCGCGAGCCTCGGCGCCGACGTCCCCTTCTCCTTCACCGGCGGCACCGCGATCGGGGTCGGCCGCGGCGATGAGCTGAGCCCGGCGCTCGCCAAGGGCCGCTTCGAGTGGGTGCTGGTCCTCTCGGAGGAGGGCCTGTCGACCCCCGAGGTCTACAGCGAGCTCGACCGGCACCGCGAGCGCCACCTGCACGACTTCCGCCCGATCTCGGCGACCCCCGCCATCGATCCCAACGTGCTGCAGGCCCTCCGTGCCGGCGATGCCGCCATGCTCGCCGACGCGATGCACAACGACCTGCAGGCGCCGGCGCTGCACCTGCAGCCCGGGCTCGCCCGCATCCTCGAGCTCGGCGAGGGCCGCGGAGCGCTCGGCGGCCTCGTCTCGGGGTCCGGCCCGACCGTCGCGTTCCTCGCTCCGGACGCCGATGCGGCGGCCGACCTGCAGCGCGAGCTGAGCTCCGCGCGGCTGAGCGCCGTGCGGGTCTCCGGCCCGGTCCACGGCGCTCGCCTGCTCTCGACCTAGTCGCGGAGGCGGTGCCTCCCGAGCGGGGCTCGCGAGCCTCGTGCCCGGCGCCCTCCACAGACGGTCCGCAGAGAAGTTCCGACCTCGTGGCTTAGAGTGCCGCTCATGTCCCGCCGAGCCACCCTCTTCGCGATCCTCTCCGGGATCGTGGCCGCCGTCGTCGCCCTCGCGGCCGCCGAGGTCGTCGCGGTCTTCACCGGAGCGGGCGGCAGTCCGCTGGTCGCGGTCGGCGGCTTCGTCATCGACATCGTGCCCCCGGGCGTGAAGGACACGGTCATCGCGCTCTTCGGCACCGGCGACAAGCTCGTGCTGCTGGTCTCGATCGGCCTCGCGATCGCGCTGCTGGCCGTCGGCGCCGGGGTCCTCGAGTACCGCCGCCCGCCGTTCGGCGTGCTGCTGCTGGCCGTCGTCGCGGGCGCCGGTGCGCTCGCCGCCGTCAGCCGCGAGGGCGCGTCCGGGATCGACGCGGCGCCGAGCGTCGTGGGCATGGTGGCCGGTGCCGCGGTGCTCCGCTCGGCCTCCGTCCGCCTCCGCGGCTGGCAGGAGGAGCGCGAGAGCGACTCCCCGGACCGCCGGTCGTTCCTCCGCCTGGTCGGGATCGCCGGAGTCGCCGCGGTCGCCGCCGGCATCGGCGCCCGCTTCCTCACGTCCGCCTCCGCCGCCGTTACGGCCGTGCGCGAGGCCGTGTCCCTGCCGGCTCCCGCCTCGGCCGCCGCGCCCGTCCCGGCGGGCGCCGTGCTCGACGACATCGACGGCATCAGCTCCTACGTCACTCCCAACTCCTCGTTCTACCGGATCGACACCGCGCTCTCGGTGCCGTCGGTCGAGCCCGCCGACTGGTCGCTGAAGATCACCGGCATGGTGGAGGAGGAGATCGAGATCACCTGGGACGAGCTGCTCGCGCTGCCGCTCGAGGAGCACCTGGTCACCCTGTCCTGCGTGTCCAACGAGGTCGGCGGCGACCTGATCGGCACCGCCCTCTGGCTGGGCTACCCGATCCGAGAGCTGCTGGCCCGGGCCCGGCCGACCGCCGGCGCCGACATGGTGCTCTCGCGGAGCATCGACGGCTTCACCGCCTCCAGCCCGCTCGACGTGCTGCAGGACGAGGACCGCGCGAGCCTGCTCGCCGTCGGGATGAACGGCGAGCCGCTCCCGGTCGAGCACGGCTTCCCCGTCCGGATGGTCGTCCCCGGCCTGTACGGCTACGTCTCGGCGACGAAGTGGGTCGTCGAGCTGAAGGTCACGACCTTCGCGGAGGACCTGGCGTACTGGTCGACGCGCGGCTGGACCGAGCGCGGTCCGATCAAGATCGAGTCGCGGATCGATGTGCCGCGCCAGGGCCAGCCCGTCGAGGCGGGGACGGTCGCCGTGGCGGGAGTCGCCTGGGCGCCGCACACCGGCATCGCGAAGGTGGAGGTGCAGATCGACGGCGGCGCCTGGCAGGAGGCGCGCCTCGCCGAGCAGGTCACCGCGGACACGTGGATCCAGTGGGTCCTCGAGTGGGACGCGACGGTCGGCGACCACGTCGTGACCGTGCGCGCCACCGACGCGGACGGCACGGTGCAGACCACGGTCGAGCGCCCGCCCGCCCCCGACGGCGCCACGGGACTGCACCGCCGCTCGGTGTCCGTCTCGCAGCCGGCACCCGCGGGCTGAGGTCCGGGGGCCGCGACCCGGCCGCACTGTGATCGACCCGCGGCGGACCGCTCAGGCGGCACCGCCTAGGCTGGATCCCTATGGCACATCTGCTGGGCGCCGAGGCGCTGCGACTCGAGTACCCCACACGCGTGATCTTCGACGACGTCTCCCTGGGGATCGAGGAGGGCGACCGCATCGGAATCGTCGGACGCAACGGCGACGGCAAGTCGACCCTCCTGCGCCTGCTCGCGCAGCGCATCGAGCCGGACAGCGGCCGCGTCACGCACCGCCGCGGCGTCACGCTCGGGATGCTCGACCAGGCCGACACGGTCGATGAGGACCTCACCGTCGCCCAGGCCGTCGTCGGCGGGCTCCAGGAGCACGAGTGGGCGGGCGACGCGCGCACCCGAGACGTGATCGCGGGCCTGCTGCGCGACGTCCCCTGGGACGGAGTGGTCGGCTCCCTCTCGGGCGGCCAGCGGCGCCGGGTCGCCCTCGCGAAGCTGCTCGTCGGCGACTGGGACGTCGTCTTCCTCGACGAGCCCACCAACCACCTCGACGTCGAGGGCATCGCCTGGCTCGCCGAGCACCTCAAGCGCCGCTGGGCGGCGTCGTCGGGCGGGCTCGCGGTCGTCACCCACGACCGGTGGTTCCTCGACGAGATCTGCACCGCCACCTGGGAGGTTCACGACCGTCTCGTCGAGCCGTTCGAGGGCGGGTACGCGGCGTACATCCTGCAGCGAGTGGAGCGCGACCGGATGGCCTCGACCATGGAGGCCAAGCGCCAGAACCTGATGAAGAAGGAGCTCGCCTGGCTCCGCCGCGGCGCCCCCGCCCGCACGGCCAAGCCCAAGTTCCGGATCGACGCCGCGAACCAGCTGATCGAGGACGAGCCCCCGGTGCGCGACTCGGTCTCGCTCTCGCAGCTCGCCGTCTCGCGCCTGGGCAAGGACGTCGTCGACCTGCTCGACGTCACCGTCCGCTACGGCGAGCGGACCGTCCTCAACCGCATCGAGTGGCGGATCGCGCCCGGCGAGCGCACCGGCATCCTGGGCGTGAACGGCGCCGGCAAATCGACCCTCCTCGGCCTGGTCGCGGGCAGCGTGGAGCCGACGAGCGGCCGGGTGAAGCGCGGCACCACCGTGCGCGTCGCGATCCTCGACCAGCAGCTGCGCGAGCTGACCGGGGTCCAGCACCGGCCCGTCCGCGAGATCATCGCGGAGCAGCGCACCAGCTACTCCATCGGCGGCAAGGAGATGACCCCGGGCCAGCTGCTCGAGCGGCTCGGCTTCTCGAGCGCGCAGCTCTCGACGCCCGTGAAGGACCTCTCGGGCGGTCAGCGCCGGAGGCTCCAGCTCCTGCTCATCCTGCTCAGCGAGCCCAACGTGCTGATCCTCGATGAGCCGACCAACGACCTCGACACCGACATGCTCGCCGCGATCGAGGACCTGCTCGACTCCTGGCCGGGCACCCTCCTCGTCGTCTCGCACGACCGGTACCTGCTCGAGCGCGTCACCGACCAGCAGTACGCCGTGATGGACGGCGCGTTCCGCCACCTGCCCGGCGGCGTCGAGCAGTACCTCGACCTGCGCCGCGCGCTCGAGAAGGGTGCGCCCGCGGCGGCGTCGTCGGGCTCCTCCTCCGCCGCGCCGGCGTCGAGCGGACTCGCGGGGGCCGAGCGGCGCACCGCCGAGAAGGAGGTGTCGGCGATCGATCGGCGCCTGCACAAGCTCACGCAGCTGACGAAGACCGTGCACGAGAAGATGGCGACGCACGACCAGGACGACTACGACGGCATCCTGGCGCTCAACGCCTCGCTCCGCGCCTACGAGGACGAGACGGCCGAGCTCGAGCTGCGCTGGCTGGAGCTCTCGGAGCAGCTCGAGGGCTGACGCCGCTCTCCTCCGCGGCACCGGCAGCTGTCCCGTACCGCCTGGGCGGGACGCTGTCGCGAGCCTGGGGCGACCGGCTCAGCCGAAGTCGAGGGAGAGCTTGCGGAGGAGCTGCGCCAGCCGCTCCTGCTGGGCGTGGGTGAGCGCGCCGAGCAGCTCCTGCTCCGCGTCGACCAGGCGGGTGATCGCCGCGTCGACCCGGGCGAGTCCCGACGGCGTCATCTGCACCAGCACGCCGCGCCCGTCGTTCGGGTCGTCGAGGCGCTCGACCAGGTCGCGCTCGACCAGCCGGTCGATGCGGTTGGTCATGGTGCCGCTGGTGACCATGGTCGCCTGGAGGAGCTGCTTGGGGCTCATCCGGTAGGGCGCGCCCGCGCGCCGCAGGGCCGAGAGCACGTCGAACTCCCACGTCTCGAGCTCCGACCGGCCGAAGGCGCTGCCGCGTGCGCGCTCGAGCTGCTTGGCCAGCCGGCGCATCCGCGAGAAGACCTGGAGCGGCGTGAAGTCGAGATCGGGCCGCTCCCGGACCCAGGCGTCGACGATCCCGTCGACCTCGTCATTCGCACTCACCCGTCCATTGTGGCGGCTGGGCGGCTCGGGGGACGCCGGGAGGCGGACGGGTTGGGAGGCGGACGGGCCGGGAGGCGGGGGCCTCCCGGGCCGCCGTCGCCCGCCCGAGCGGCGGCCGCCCGCGCCCGAGGCGGGGCCGGGGGCGCGGGGATGGCAGGATGGACGGCGCGCGATCGCGCGGTCCGCCATGGTGTAACGGCAGCACGGCAGCCTTTGGAGCTGTCCGGTCCAGGTTCGAATCCTGGTGGCGGAGCGGCACCAGGACGGTGCGCTCACGGAGGAGAACGCGAAGAACATGGCAGACAGCACGCTCGCCGTCGTGATCCTGGCGGCAGGCCAGGGCACCCGCATGAAGTCCCGCACCCCGAAGGTCCTGCACCGCCTCGCCGGGAGGCCGCTGCTCGGGCACGTGCTCGACACGGCCGCCTCGCTCGACGCGGCGCACGTCGTCACCGTGGTGCGCCACGAGCGCGACCGGGTCGCCGAGGCCGTCCTCGAGCACACGCCCTCCGCGCTGGTGGTGGACCAGGACGAGACGCCCGGCACCGGCCGCGCGGTCGAGCAGGGCCTCGCGGCGCTCCCGGAGTCCTTCGCCGGCACGGTCGTCGTGCTGAGCGCCGACGTCCCGCTGCTGGACGCGCCGACCCTCCGCCGCCTGCTCGACGAGCACCTCGCCGCGGCGAACGCGCTCACCATGCTCTCCTGCGTGCTCGAGGACCCGACCGGCTTCGGCCGGATCGTCCGCGGCGCCGACGGAGCCTTCGCCTCCATCGTGGAGCAGAAGGACGCCAGCCCCGACGAGCTCGACCTCACCGAGATCAACGCCGGCGTCTACGCCTTCGACGCCGCCGCGCTCCGCTCGGTCATCGGCGCGATCGGCACCGAGAACGCCCAGCGGGAGAAGTACCTCACCGACGCCGCCGCCGCGCTCAAGGCCGCCGGCCGCGCGATCGAGGCCGTCCCCGTGCAGGACCGCTGGCTCGTGGCCGGGATCAACGACCGCGCCCAGCTCGCCGACGCGGCGCTCGAGCTCAACGCGCGCATCGTGCGCCGCTGGCAGCTCGAGGGCGTCACGATCCAGGACCCGGCGACGACCTGGATCGACGTGGACGCGGTCCTCGCCCCGGACGTCGAGATCCTCCCGGGCACGCAGATCAAGGGGCCGACCGTCATCGCCACCGGTGCGGTCATCGGCCCGGACACCACGCTCGACTCCTGCGAGGTCGGCGAGGACGCAGTCGTGAAGCGCTCCGACGCGACGCTCGCCGTGATCGGCGCGAAGGCCCAGGTCGGCCCGTTCTCGTACCTCCGCCCCGGCACCGTGCTCGGCGCCCGCGGCAAGATCGGCACCTACGTCGAGACCAAGAACGCCGTCATCGGCGAGGGATCGAAGGTCCCGCACCTCTCCTACGTCGGCGACGCGGTCATCGGCGAGGAGTCGAACATCGGCGCCGGCTCGATCTTCGCCAACTACGACGGGGTGAGCAAGGCGTCCTCCGTGGTGGGCTCGCACGTGCGTGCGGGGTCGCACAACGTCTTCGTCGCCCCCGTTAGAATCGGTGACGGAGCGTACACGGGCGCCGGCACGGTCATCCGCAAGGACATCCCCGCCGGAGCCCTCGGGATCACCGTCGCTCCGCAGCGCAACATGGCCGGGTGGGTGCAGACCCACCGTCCGGGCACCGCAGCGGCCGACGCCGCCGAGGCGGCCCTGGCGTCGGATCCCACCGGATCCGACCAGGCGCCCACCGGAGGAAGCGGAGCACAGTGACCGGCATCACCGCCAGCAACAAGAAGAGCCTGGTCCTCGTCTCGGGGAGGGCGCATCCGGCACTGGCGGAGGCGGTCGCCGCCGAGCTCGGGACCGAGCTCGTCACGACGGAGGGGCGCACCTTCGCCAACGGCGAGCTCTACGTCCGCTACGGCGAGTCGGTCCGCGGAGGCGACGTGTTCGTCCTCCAGTCGCACACGTCCCCGATCAACGAGTGGCTGATGGAGCAGCTGATCATGGTCGACGCGCTCAAGCGCGCCTCCGCCAAGCGGATCACCGTGGTCGCCCCCTTCTACCCCTACGCGCGCCAGGACAAGAAGGGCCGCGGCCGCGAGCCGATCTCGGCCCGCCTCGTCGCCGACCTCTTCAAGGCGGCGGGAGCCGACCGGATCATGTCGGTCGACCTGCACGCGGCGCAGATCCAGGGCTTCTTCGACGGCCCCGTCGACCACCTCTTCGCGATGCCGGTGCTGCTCGAGCACTTCCGCGAGAAGCTCGACCCCTCGACCCTCACCATCGTCTCGCCCGACATGGGCCGCGTCCGCGTCGCCGACATCTGGAGCGACAAGCTCGGCGTCCCGCTGGCGATCATCCACAAGCGCCGCGACCCGAAGGTCGCCAACCAGGTCTCCGTCCACGAGATCGTCGGCGAGGTGAAGGGCCGCGTCTGCCTCCTCGTCGACGACCTCATCGACACCGGGCGCACCATCGCGAAGGCGGCCGAGGCGCTGAAGAAGGCGGGCGCGATCGGCGTGGTCGTCGCGGCCACCCACGCAGTCTTCTCGGACCCGGCGGTCGAGCTCCTGAGCTCCGAGTTCATCGACTCGGTCGTCGTCACCGACACCCTGCCGCTGCCGGCGGAGAAGACGTGGGACCGCCTGACGATCCTGCCCATCGCTCCGCTGCTGGCCCGCGCCATCCACGAGGTCTTCGACGACGGCTCCGTGACGTCGATGTTCGACGGCGACGCGTAGGACCCCGCGCCCCGGGTGCGCCCTGCACAGCGCACCCGGGTCCCGCCCCGGCTCCACCGCCTAGGGTGAGGCCGTGCCCCAGCGTTCGGATGCGACCCTCGCCCTGGCGGCGGTCTTCCTGGTCTGGTCGCCGGCCGCCGCGGCGGCGGGCTGGTGGCTGCTCCTCGGGCTCGCCGTCGCGGCGGCCGCCGCGGCTCTGAGCGCCGTCGCCGATGCCGGGCGCACCGTCCACGACGGCCCCTCCTCCGAGTGGCTCGGGATCGTCGGGCGCGCCTTCGCCTCGGCCGCGCTGGCCCTGACCGCGGCCCAGTCGGTCCTCGGGGGAGCGGCCCGGCCCCTGGCCGTCCTGCTGCTCGTGGCCGTCGCGCTCTTCGGCCTGCGCGGCGGGCGCCTCCCCGCTCGCCCGGTCCTGCTCCTCGTCGGCGCGGTCGTCGTCCTGCTGGCCGCCGCCGCCGTGATCGTGCTGGCGTCCCCTCCGGACCCCGCGCCGCTCGACCCGCTGCGCGACGGAGGGCCGCTGGCAGCCGGCACCGCCGCGGCGCTGCTCCTGATCCTCCTGCCGACCTCCCGCTCCGGCGCGGTGACGGCTCTCCGCCCCGCCCTGCTGCGCATCGGGATCGCCACGGCGGCCGCCGCCGCGCTCGCCACCGGTCTGCTCCTGGCGGCCGGTCCCGAGGTCCTCGCGTCCTCGGAGACCCCCCTGAGCGCTGTCACCCGGGGCACGCCCGCGTCCGGGCTCGTCGGGGCCGCCGCGGTGATCGCGGTCCTGCTCGCGCTCCTCGACCTCGGGAGGAGGGATGCGCGCGCCCTCGTCCGTCTCGCCGGCGCGGGGGAGATCCCGGCAGTGCTCGCCACCAGGAACCGCAGGACCGGCGTGCCGGCGGCGGCCCAGCTCGTCCTCTGCCTGGTCGCCGTGCTCGCGGTCGTGATCCTCGACGCCGACGCGCTGCTCGCCTTCGCCGTGGCCGCCCTGCTGGTGGCGACCATCGTGCGGCGCCTCGACCACGGAGCTGCCGGGGCGAGCGGCCCGGCCCTCGCGTCGGCCGCGGTCTCGCTGCTGCTCCTGCTCGCCCTCCCGGCTGCCACGGCGGCCGCCGCAGCGGTGCTCCTGGCGGCGCTCCTGATCGCGCGGGCGTTCCGGACCTGAGGGGTCAGCCGGCCCGGGCGTCGAGCGCCCGCTCGGGGAGGCGGAGGGCCAGCGGATCGGCCCGGACCCGGTCGAGCCCGGCGCGGACCGCGCCGAGGGCGACGGCCCGGTCGCCCAGGGTCGAGGGCAGCAGTCGCGGCACCGGGGCGTGCACGTGTGATGTGAGCCGGTCGGACACCTCCGCGAGCAGGGGCCCGGCGGAGGAGGCGAGCGCTCCGCCGACGACGAGGAGCGAGACGTCGAGCAGGTTGACGAGGGCCGCCGCGATGCGGGTGAGGCGGTCGGCGAGGCGGTCGACGACCGCGACGGCGAGCGCGTCGCCGGCGAACGCGGCGTCGAGGACCTGCTCGGCGCCCGGGTGCTCGAACCGGTCGAGGAGGGAGGCCGGGCGGTCGCGACGGGCGAGCTCCTCACCGGCCCAGGTGCGGGCCAGCAGGGCCAGGCCCTCGGCCGAGCCGACGCCCTCGACGAGGTCGAGGACGCGCATCTCGCCGGTGAGCCCGCGGGCACCGCGGAGGAGCGTGCCGCCGAGGACGACGCCGCCGCCGAGGCGCTCCCCGGACAGCAGGGCGAGGTAGTCGTCGCAGCCGACGGCCGCGCCGCGCCAGCCCTCGGCGAGGGCGGCGAGGTTCGCGTCGTTGTCGACCACGGGCGACCAGCCGCGGGCGGAGAAGTGCTCGATCAGATCGGGGTTCATCGCCGCCCAGAAGCCGTTGGCGTCAGCGGGGGAGGCGCCGACAGCGTCGACCGGGGCCGGGACGCCGAGCGTGACGGCCAGCACGGCGGAGTCGTCCACCCCGGCCTCGCGGAGGGCGCGGTCGAGGACGCGCTCGATGTCGGCGCGGCGGCGCTCGTGCCGGAGGTCCTCGATCCGCTCGTGGTCGACCGGCTCGACCCGGCGCGCGACGGTGCCGCCGAGGAGATCGGAGACGACGACGTCGATACTGTGCTGCCCGGCGTCCACGCCGACGACGACCCCGGCCAGGCGGCGCAGGGCGTAGCGCCGGGCGGGCCTGCCCTTGACGTAGTCGCCGGCTGCGCGCTGGTTCTCCAGCTCCTCGAGCCAGCCGAGCTCGATCAGGTCGTCGCAGACGGCGATCACCGTCGACCGGGTGAGCCCCGTGGCGGCGATCAGGTCGGAGGCGGTGAACGGATCCCCGCTGAATGCGCCGTCCAGGACCTCGAGGGCGCTGCGCCGGCGCTGCGACGAGAAGGTGCTCTCGGTCATCGGACACTCCCTCTTGACCCGGGCCGGATCGGCTGCAACAGTACATCCCGTATTAGATCCTGCCACTAGATTTAGTGGTAGAAGCAACTATTCCCTCGACACCCGGGAGACGACGACGTGCCCCCTCACACCCCCACCGGCCTGAGCCGGCGATCGCTGCTCGCCGCAGCAGGCGCCGGCGCCGCCGCCCTCGGCCTCTCGGCCTGCGCGTCGCCCTCCGGCTCCTCCGGCGTGACCGAGATCACCTTCTTCCAGTCCAAGCCCGAGGTCATCGGCTACTTCGACGAGGTCATCGAGCGCTTCCACGCGGCCCAGTCGCGCGTCCGCGTCGTCCACGACTTCTCCTCGAACCTCTCGGCCGGCTTCGTCCGCAGCAGCCCGCCGGACCTCGGCTGCCTGAACTACAACTTCGAGGTCGCCCGCTTCGTCGAGCGCGGCGCCTTGAGCGACCTGTCCGACATGCCGGAGGCCGCGCGGATCAACCCCGACCTCCAGCCCCTCATCGAGCAGACCGCCGCCTACCCCGGCCGCACCAGCGTCCTGCCGTACTCGCTGATGATGGCCGCGGTGCTCTACAACCGGGAGATCTTCGCCCAGCAGGGCCTGGACGTGCCGACCACCTGGTCCGAGTTCGTCGCCGTCTGCGAGGCGCTCACCGCCGCGGGCATCACGCCGATCTACAGCACCTACAAGGATCCGTGGACGGTCTCGCAGGGCCTGTTCGACTACTCCGTCGGAGGCACGGTGGACCTCGAGTCGTTCTTCGGCCGGCTGAAGGAGCAGGGGGCCGACGTCGGTCCGGGCTCGCCCGTCTCGTTCGAGAAGGACTTCGCCGACCCGATGCAGCAGATGCTGCAGGTCGCGTCGTACTCCAACCCCAACGCCGCCAGCCGCGGCTACGGCGACGGCAACCTCGCCTTCTCCCGCGGAGAGGCGGCCATGTACTTCCAGGGGCCGTGGGCGCTCAGCGAGATCGCCAAGACCGCTCCCGATCTCTCCGTCGGAGCGTTCCCCCTGCCGATGACCGAGGATCCTGACGAGCGCCGGGTCCGCGTGAACGTCGACCTCGCGCTGTGGATTCCCGAGGCCTCCCGCAAGAAGGAGGCCGCGCGCGAGTTCCTCTCCTTCCTGATGCAGCCGGAGATCATCGACGCCTACAACGCCGACAACAACGCCTTCGGAGTCACCACCGACGCCCCCGCCGTCGAGCAGCCCACCCTCGTCGAGCTCCAGGACTTCTACGACCGCGCCGCATTCAGCCTCGGCGCCTCCCAGCTCGTGCCGCAGAACATCCCGCTGCAGAACTACGTGCAGGGGATGGTCCTCGGCTCCGACCCCGCGGCGACCCTCCGGACGATCGACGCCGACTGGGCGCGCATCGCCTTCCGATCCTGATCCGACCCTTCTCAGAGACGAGACACCCATGGCCACCTCCACCCCCGTCCGGGCCCCGGAGCGCACCGCCGCGCCCCGCCGCCCGGCCGCGCGAGCACCGAAGCGGCACCGCTCGGACCGCACGTTCCTGCTCTACCTGCTGCCCGCGCTCGTGCTCTTCACGCTCGCGATCACGCTCCCCGCACTGATGGGGATCTTCTTCAGCTTCACCGACTCGATCGGCTTCGGCGACTGGCGGTTCATCGGGCTCACCAATTACGCCGCCCTCTTCTCCGACCCCGCGATCCTCGCGTCCTACGGCTTCACCGTCGGATTCGCGCTGGTGACCGTGCTCCTGGTGAACGTGGTCGCCTTCCTGCTCTCGATCGCGCTCACGGCGCAGATCCGCGGGAAGGTCGCCCTCCGCGCGGTGTTCGTGCTGCCGATGGTCGTGTCGGGCATCATCATCGCCTTCGTCTTCAACTTCCTCTTCTCGAACTCGCTGCCCGCGTTCGCCGAGTCGATCGGAGCGACACCGCTGGCGAGCAGCATGCTGGCGAATCCGGACCTCGCGTGGATCGCGATCGTCGTCGTGACCGCATGGCAGGCGGTCCCCTCAGCGTTGCTGATCTACATCGCCGGAGTGCTCTCCATCCCCGGTGACGTCTACGAGGCGGCCGCCCTCGACGGCGCCTCCGCCTGGGGGCAGCTGCGCTCGATCACGCTGCCGCTGGTCGCCGGCTACGTGCTGATCAACCTCGTCATCGGCTTCAAGAACTTCCTCAACGCCTACGACATCATCGTCGGACTGACGGACGGCGGACCGGGCACCTCCACCCGCAGCGTCGCGATGACGATCTTCTCCGGATTCACCAGCGGCGACTACGCCTACCAGATGGCCAACGCCACGATCTTCTTCCTCATCGCGCTCGTGATCGCGCTCGTGCAGCTGCGCGTCTCGCGCGGAAAGGCGGCCTTCTGATGACCAGCCAGGTCCCCCTCGCCCCCTCCCTCCCGGGCACCCGCCCCGCCGTCGACGCCGACGCGCGGCGACCCGGCCGCCGCCGGCGCCGCTCCGCGCTCCTGCTGAGCCTCCTGCTCGCGGTCTGCGCCCTCTCGGTGATCGCACCCCTCTGGGTGACGGTGACGATGGCCTTCAAGACCACCGCCCAGGCGGTCGACGGGAACGCCTTCTCGCTGCCGGCGCCCTTCTCGGTCGACGGCTTCGTGCAGGCCTGGAACCTCACCGACTTCCCACGCGGCTTCGCGATCTCGGTCCTCGTCTCGGCCATCACGGTCGGCGGCACCATCGTCCTCGCCGCTCTCGCCGCCTACGCCATCTCCCGCAACTGGCACCGCCGCTTCTACCGCTGGTCGTTCTTCTACCTGCTCGCGGCGATGTTCCTGCCGTTCCCGGTGCTCGCTCTCTCGCAGGTGTCCCTCACCGGCCTCGCCGGACTCGACAACCCGATCGGCGTCGCGATCCTGCACATCATGTTCCAGCTCTCGTTCAGCGTGATGCTGTTCACCGCATTCCTCCGCTCCCTCCCCGAAGAACTGGAGGAGAGCGCCCGCCTCGACGGAGCGACCACCAACCAGGTCTTCTGGCGGCTGGTGTTCCCCCTGCTGGCACCGATGAGCGCGACCGTCGGCATCTTCGCCTTCCTCGCCTCCTGGAACGACTTCATGATGCCGTCGCTGATCACCTCGGACCCGACGCTCCAGACGCTCCCGGTGCTCCAGAAGATCTTCCAGACCCAGTTCAGCAACGACTACAACGTCGCTTTCGCGTCCTACCTGATGGCCATGGCACCGGCGATCATCGTCTACCTGTTCACGCAGCGGTGGGTGATGTCCGGCGTCACCCAAGGCGCCATCAAATAGGCCCGCGGGTCTCGGGGCGGCGATCGGCGGCGTTGTCGTCGATTGCGATACCGCCGGTATCGCGCCCTCCTCCGCCTTGCAGCTCACCGCCCCGAGACCCGCGGGCGGGTGCTGGCGGAGGGCGTGGGGGCGCCGCGCTGCGCGGGGGCGGGGGACAGAGACGGCACGACAGGACGGGCACGGCCGCTGGGCGGGTGTGTGATGAGAAGGAGAGAGAAGGATGACGGAGACACTGGTGACGAGGATGCGGACGACAGACGATGCGCTGTGGTGGCGGCAGGCGGCGGTGTACCAGATCTACCCGCGGAGCTTCGCGGACGCGAACGGGGACGGGATCGGCGATCTCGCGGGGATCATCGAGCGGATCCCGTATCTGCGGGAGCTCGGGATCGACGCGGTGTGGCTCAGCCCGTTCTACCCGTCGGCGCTCGCCGACGGCGGGTACGACGTGGCCGACTACCGCGATGTCGACCCGCGGATCGGCACGCTCGCCGAGTTCGACGAGATGACGGCCCGCCTGCACGACGCGGGGATCCGGGTCGTGGTCGACATCGTCCCCAACCACTCCTCGGACCTGCACCCCTGGTTCCAGGAGGCGCTCGCCTCCCCGAAGGGCTCGCCCGAGCGCGAGCGCTACGTGTTCCGCGACGGGCTCGGCGCCGACGGCTCTGAGCCGCCGAGCGACTGGGAGTCCGTCTTCGGCGGATCGGCCTGGGAGCCGGTCGGCGACGGCCAGTGGTACCTGCACCTGTTCGCCCGGGAGCAGCCCGACTGGAACTGGGCGAACCGCGAGATCCGCGACGACTTCCTCCGCACCCTCGCCTTCTGGGCCGACCGCGGCGTGGACGGCTTCCGGATCGACGTGGCGCACTCCCTGGTCAAGGACCTGACGCCCCCGCTCGCCTCCGCGGCCCAGATCGAGGGGCAGCGCACGGACGGATCGCACCCGTTCTGGGACCGCGACGAGGTGCACGAGGTCTACGCCGAGTGGCGCGCCCTCTTCGACTCCTACGACCCGCCCCGCACCGCCGTGGCGGAGGCGTGGGTCGACGCCTCGCGCCGCGCCCGCTACGCGAGCCCGGAGGGGCTCGGCCAGGCGTTCAACTTCGACCTGCTCGAGGCCGACCTCGACGCGGAGGAGTTCCGCCGGCTGATCACCTTCAACCTCGAGCTCGCCGCGGAGTCCGGCTCGTCGACCACGTGGGTGCTCTCGAACCACGACGTGGTCCGGCACGCGACGCGCTACGGACTGCCGCCCCGCGGCGCCGCCGACACCGCCCCGGCGAAGCAGTGGCTGCTGAGCGGAGGAGCGGAGCCGGTCCTCGACCGCGAGAAGGGCCTGCGACGCGCCCGCGCCGCGACCCTGCTCCTGCTGGCCCTGCCCGGCTCCGCCTACCTGTACCAGGGCGAGGAGCTGGGACTGCACGAGGTCGCCGGGATCCCCGACGCCGACCGGCAGGATCCGACCTTCTTCCGCAGCGGCGGCGTCGACGTCGGCCGCGACGGCTGCCGCGTCCCGCTGCCGTGGGAGTCCACCGGGCCCTCGCTGGGCTTCGGTCCGGGCGGCGCGCACCTGCCCCAGCCCGCGTGGTTCGCCGACTCCTCCGTGGAGGCGGAGGAGCTGTCGGAGTGCTCGACGCTCGCGCTCTACCGCCGGGCGCTGGCGCTCCGGCACGGGCTGCAGACGGAGGAGCACCTGGAGTGGCGGGGGGACGCGGCCGACGTCGTCGACTTCAGCCGCCCGAACGGCTGGCGCTCGGTGACGAACCTGGGAGCGGAGCCGGTCGAGCTGCCCGAGGGCGAGCTGCTGCTCGCGAGCGTCCCGGTGACGGGCCGCCTGCTCCCGCCGGACGCCACCGCCTGGCTCCGCTGACGACGGGGGAGCTCTCTCCGCAACGAGGAAGGCGCCCCCGCCCGAGGATCCGTGGATCCTGCGGGCGGGGGCGCCTTCCCGTGCGACGCGGGTCAGTGCGTGGAGGGGTCCTGCTCGACCTCGGTGCGGTCACCCGACCACAGCGTGTGGAAGGTGCCCTCCTTGTCGACGCGCTTGTAGGTGTGCGCTCCGAAGAAGTCGCGCTGGCCCTGCACGAGAGCGGCCGGGAGGCGCTTGGAGGCGAGCGAGTCGTAGTACGACAGCGCGGCGCCGAAGCCGGGGATCGGCACGCCCGAGAGCGCGGCGGTCGAGACGATGCGGCGCCAGGCGGCCTCGCCGTTGGCGACGGCCTCGGCGAAGTACGGGTCCTCGAGGAGGGTCGTGATGCCGGCGTTCTCGTCGTAGGCGTCGACGATGCGGTTGAGGAACTGGGCGCGGATGATGCAGCCCGCGCGCCAGATCTTGGCGACCGCACCCTTGTCGATCTCCCAGCCGTACTTCTCGGCTCCGGCGATGATCGCGTCGAAGCCCTGCGAGTAGGCGACGACCTTGGAGGCGTAGAGCGCGGCGCGCACGTCGTCCTCGAAGCCCTCGTACTTCTCCACCGGGGTCGGGCGCGAGGTGACGCGGGCCTGCACGGCCTCGCGCTGCTCGGGGTGGGAGGACACGGCGCGGGCGAAGACGGCCTCGGCGATGCCGCCGACGGGGACGCCGAGGTCGAGCGCGTTCTGCACGGTCCAGACGCCGGTGCCCTTCGAGCCGGCCTGGTCGAGGACGACGTCGATGAAGGGGTTGCCGGTGTCGGCGTCGACCTGGCGGAGCACCTCGGCGGTGATCTCGATGAGGTACGACTCGAGGTCGCCCTTGTTCCAGGCGTCGAAGACCTCGGCGATGGCGGCGGGCTCGTGTCCGCCGACGGTGCGGAGCAGGTCGTACGCCTCGGCGATGAGCTGCATGTCGGCGTACTCGATGCCGTTGTGGATCATCTTGACGAAGTGGCCGGCGCCGTCGGTGCCGATGTGGGTGACGCAGGGCTCGCCCTCGGCGACCGCGGCGATCGACGAGAGGATCGGGCCGAGCGTCCTGTAGGACTCGACCGAGCCGCCGGGCATGATCGACGGGCCCTTGAGCGCGCCCTCCTCGCCGCCGGAGATGCCGGTGCCGACGAAGTGGATGCCGGTCTCGCGGACGGCCTTCTCGCGGCGGATGGTGTCGGTGAAGAGCGCGTTGCCGCCGTCGACGATGATGTCGCCGGGCTCGAAGACCTTCGTCAGCTGCTCGATCACGGCGTCGGTGCCGCGGCCGGCCTGGACCATGATGATCGCGGTGCGCGGGGTGGCGAGCGAGGCGGCGAAGTCCTCGATGGTCTCGGAGGCGACGAAGCCCGCCTCCGGGTGCTCCGTGATGAGGGTCTCGGTGCGGCCGTAGGAGCGGTTGAACACCGCGACCGTGTTGCCCTCGCGGCTGGCGAGGTTGCGGGCGAGGTTCGAGCCCATCACCGCCAGACCGACGACTCCGATGTTGGCTGTGGCGGTGGGCTTGTCAGACACGGTTCTCCTCGACGTTCGCGTTCAGGGGCGAGCCCAGGCTAGCCCCGGGTCGCTCCGGGGAGCCCGGGTCCGAGCCGTCTCCCGGCTGCACATCGGTCGTGCGGCGCGCGCACGGTCTTGCGCGCGCCGCGACGACCGCGACCGGAACCGGTCAGGCGCCGTGGCCGAGGGGGACGCGCTCCGACGGGATCGGCGGCGGCGGGGGAGTGCCGTCGCCGAACGGGCGGCCGCCGAGCTCCTCGCGGCGCGAGGGGACGAGCCAGCCGGAGAGGTCCGGGCCCTTGGGGACGACGCCGGTCGGATTGATGTCCCGCTGCACCTCGTAGTAATGCGACTTGATGTGGGTGAAGTCGATCGTGTCGCCGAACCCCGGAGTGGCGAAGAGGTCGCGGGCGTAGCCCCAGAGCGCGGGCATCGCCGACAGCAGGTTCCGGTTGGCCTTGAAGTGGCTGTAGTAGACGGCGTCGAAGCGGGCGAGCGTCGTGAAGAGCCGCACGTCCGCCTCGGTGATGGTGTCGCCGACCAGGTAGCGGCGGGTGCTCAGCCGCTCCTCCAGCCAGTCCAGCCGCGCCCAGAGGCGGTCGTAGGCCCGGTCGTAGGAGCGCTGCGAGCCGGCGAAGCCGCACTTGTAGACGCCGTTGTTCACGTCGTGGAAGACCAGTTCGGCGATCTCGTCGATCTCCTCGCGGTGCTCCTCGGGGTAGAGGTCGGGGGCGCCGTCGCGGTGGAACGCGGTCCACTCGGTGGAGAAGTCGAGCGTCATCACCGGGTAGTCGTTGGTGACGACCTGGCCGCTCGGGATGTCCACGAGGGCCGGGACGGTGATCCCGCGCGGGTAGTCGGGGAAGCGGGCGAAGAACGCGTCCTGGAGGCGGGGGATGCCCAGCACCGGGTCGACCCCGCCCGGGTCGAGGTCGAAGGTCCAGCTGCGCTTGTCGTGGGTGGGCCCGCAGATGCCCATCGAGAGGGCGTCCTCGAGCCCGAGCAGGCGCCGCACGATCACGGCGCGGTTCGCCCACGGGCAGGCGCGGGAGACGACGAGGCGGTAGCGCCCGGCCTCCACCGGGTACCCGTCGCGGCCGTCGGCGGTGATCCGCGTCGGGATGTAGTTCGTGTCGCGGTGGAAGCCGTTCTTCTCGACGTAGGAGCCGAAGTCGTCGCTCGTCATACCCGCACGGTAGGCGGTCCGCCTGGACGTCCGGCTCCGAGTCCGGCGGCGCGACCGCCTGCTGGCGGGCGGCCGCGATGCCGGGTAGGATCGGCAGCTGAACTTCGGCGAGGGATGCACGTGCATCCGTGATCGACGCGGTGGAAGCAGGCGAGGCCCCCACGGGGCGCCACGGACTTCTCCTCACGCTGACATGCGTTCGAGTCGACAAACCGTCCGTGGCCGCAGGCCACGACCCGATCCGGTGGCGTGCGCGCCGCCCAAGGAGAACATCATGGCTGAACTGACCAACAAGGTCGTCGTCGAGGTCCGCACCTCGTTCGGCAAGGGCGCCGCCCGCAAGATCCGCGCGCAGGACAAGATCCCCGCGGTCCTCTACGGTCACGGCACCGAGCCCCAGCACCTCACCCTCCCGGGCCACCAGGTGCTCCTGCTCACCCGCAAGGCGAACGCGATCCTCGAGCTCGACATCGAGGGCGCCGCGCAGACGACGCTGGTGAAGGACATCCAGCGCGACCCGGTGCGCCAGATCATCGAGCACATCGACCTCGTCGTCATCAACAAGGGCGAGAAGGTCGAGGTGGACATCCCCGTGCACGTCGAGGGCGACGCCGCTCCCGGCACCCTCGTCTCGATCGAGTCGAACACCCTCTCGCTCGAGGTCGACGCCACGCGCATCCCGCAGAACATCGTCGTCTCCGTCGAGGGCCTCGAGGCCGGCACGCAGATCACCGCCGCCGACGTCACGCTCCCCGAGGGCGCCACGCTGGTCACCGACGCCGAGATCCTCATCGTCAACGTCACCGCCGAGGTCGAGCAGGACCTGGGCGAGGACGACGAGACCCCGGCCTCGGGCGACGTCGTCGCCGAGACCGCGGAGTAGTCCGCACCACCCCGGGAACGGGCCCGCTCGCAGCCGCGGCGGGCCCGTTCCGCGTCAGGCGGGGGAGTCCCTCCGCCGCCCCCGAGGAAGAGGAACGACATGGGTGACACCTGGCTGGTCGTCGGACTGGGGAACCCGGGCGCGCAGTACGCGCGCAACCGGCACAACGTCGGCCAGATGGTGCTCGACGAGCTCGCGACGCGGATCGGCGGCTCGTTCCGCCGGCACAACCGCGCCAACGCCGTGGTCGCCGAGGGCTTCCTCCGCCCGGGCGGACCGAAGCTCGTGCTGGGCAAGCCCAACAGCTTCATGAACCTCTCCGGCGGGCCGACGGCGCAGCTGCTCGACTTCTACTCGGTCGACCCGGCGCACCTGATCGTCGTGCACGACGAGCTCGACATTCCCTTCGACACCCTGCGCCTCAAGCAGGGCGGCGGTCACGGAGGGCACAACGGCATCCGCGACATCCTCGCGGCGACCGGAGGAGCCGAGTTCCTGCGCGTGCGGGTCGGCATCGGCCGCCCGCCGGGCCGCCAGCAGGCCGCCGATTTCGTGCTGAAGGACTTCGCCGGCCCGGAGCGCGAGGCGCTCCCGATCCTGGTCTCGGACGCCGCCGACGCCGTCGAGCTCATCGCCGACTCCGGCCTCTCCGCCGCCCAGCTGAAGTTCCACACCAGCGCCTGACCCGCCCTCCACCGAGGGGACCCCGGACGGCGAGGGAGACCGCAGCCCCGGGCTCCCTCGACGGTTCGGGGTTCCCTCGGCGGTCGGCCCGCGGGGCGGCCGTAAACTGGACCCGTGCCCCTCAACGAGATCATCTCGGCGCTGTCGCGCGCCTCCACGTTCGACGATGCTCTCGCGTACGCGGTGCGGGACGCCGACTTCTCGGTGGCCGACGGCCTCCGGGTCCCCCTGCTCGCGGGCCTGATCGAGAGGCGCGCGGAGGCGGGACGCCCGCAGGCGGCGCTGGTGGTCACGGCCACGGGACGCGACTCCGAGAACGTGCGCGCCTCTCTCGGCTGCATGCTGCCGGACGCGGACGTCGTCGAGTTCCCCGCGTGGGAGACGCTGCCGCACGAGCGCCTCAGCCCGAGCGCCGAGATCGTGGGGCGGCGCCTGGACGCGCTGCGGCGCATGAAGCAGTGGTCCGGCGAGCGGCCCCTCGTGGTGGTCGCCTCCGTGCGCGCGGCGCTGCAGCCGGTCGCCGACAACCTCGCCGACATCGAGCCGATCCGACTCGTGAAGGGCGCCCGCGGCTACGACCTCGGCCGCATCTCGGCCGAGCTGGTCGACCTGGCCTACGCCCGGGTCGACATGGTCACGCGCCGCGGCGAGTTCGCCGTGCGCGGCGGCATCCTCGACGTCTTCCCCGCGGTGGCCGAGCATCCGAGCCGAGTGGACTTCTTCGGCGACGAGGTCGACTCCATCCGCGGCTTCTCCGTGGCGGATCAGCGCTCGCTCCCGGGCGAGGCCGACTCGGTGGTCCTCCCGCCGAGCCGCGAGCTGCTGCTGGTGCCCGCGGTGCGGCAGCGGGCCCGCGAGATGCTGCACGAGTTCCCGAGCCTGTCGGCGATGCTCGCCAAGATCGCCGAGGGCATCCCGGTCGAGGGGATGGAGTCGCTCGCCCCCGCGCTGCTGGAGCGGCTGGTCCCGATCTCGCACTACCTCCCCGAGGGTGCGGCCGTCGCGGTCCTCGCCCCCGAGCGCGTGGCGACGCGGGCGATCAGCCTCGCCGAGACGAACCGCGAGTTCCTGCAGGCGGCCTGGAGCGCGGCGACCGCCGGCGCCGAGGCCCCCATCGACCTCGCCTCGGGCGAGTTCATCTCGCTCGGCGCGCTCCGCGACTCCGTGAAGCTCAGCGCCCCGGGCGCCGACGCTCCCGACCACCCGTGGTGGACGATGAGCACGTTCCGCCAGGGCCCCGCCGCGGGCGAGGCCGAGGTGCTGCCGGAGGAGCTCGGGATCGACGAGATCCTCGCCGTCCGCGTCGAGGGCGAGCCGGTCCCCGGCTTCGGAGCGAGCGTCGAGGGCGCCCTCGCCCACGTCCGCGCGCGCCTGGCCGACGGCTGGACCGTGGTCCTGACCGCGCCCGGCACCGGCACGGTCGAGCGCACCGACCAGGTCCTCGCCGAGCACGAGGTCGCCGCCCGCATCGTCGCCGACCTCCCCGCCGGGCTCGAGACGGGCCTGGCCTACGTGGTCCAGGCCTCCGTCGATCACGGCTTCGAGGTGGAGGAGGCGAAGCTCGCCCTGCTCACCGACACGGAGTTCTACGGCCGCACCGTCGGCTACGACTCCCGCGCGGTGAAGAAGCTCGCGTCGCGTCGCAAGAACGTCGTCGACCCGCTGCAGCTCACGCCCGGCGACTTCGTGGTGCACGCCACGCACGGCATCGGCCGGTTCGTGGAGCTCTCGCAGCGCGAGGTCTCCAGCGGGGGCCGCAACGCGATCAAGACCCGCCGCGAGTACCTGGTGCTCGAGTACGCCCCCAGCAAGCGCGGCTTCCCGGGCGACAAGCTGCTCGTCCCCACGGACCAGCTCGACCTGCTCTCCCGCTACGTCGGCGGCGAGGCTCCGGCGCTGAGCAAGATGGGCGGGAGCGACTGGGCGCAGGCCAAGAGCAAGGCCCGCCGCGCGGTCCGCGACATCGCGGTCGAGCTCGTGAAGCTCTACTCCGCCCGGATGGCCTCCCGCGGGCACGCGTTCCCGCCGGACACCCCCTGGCAGCGCGAGCTGGAGGAGGCGTTCCCGTTCGCCGAGACCCCCGACCAGCTCACCGTCATCGACGAGGTCAAGGCCGACATGGAGCGGCCGATCCCGATGGACCGCCTGCTCTCGGGCGACGTCGGCTTCGGCAAGACCGAGGTCGCCGTGCGCGCCGCGTTCAAGGCGATCCAGGACGGGAAGCAGGTCGCGATGCTCGTGCCGACCACGCTGCTCGTCCGCCAGCACCTCGAGACGTTCCAGGAGCGCTTCGCCGGCTTCCCCGTCCACCTGCGGGCGCTCAGCCGGTTCCAGAGCGCGAAGGAGTCGAAGGAGACGATCGAGGGCCTGGCCGACGGCACCGTCGACATGGTCATCGCGACCCACCGGCTCCTCAGCGACAACATCGTCTTCAAGGACCTCGGCCTGCTCGTGATCGACGAGGAGCAGCGCTTCGGCGTCGAGCACAAGGACAAGCTCAAGGCGCTGAAGAAGAACGTCGACATCCTCTCGATGAGCGCCACGCCCATCCCGCGGACGCTCGAGATGGCGGTGACCGGCATCCGCGAGATGTCGACCCTCGCGACCCCGCCGGAGGAGCGCCACCCGATCCTCACCTTCGTCGGCCCCTACTCCGAGAAGCAGGTGTCGGCCGCGATCCGCCGGGAGCTCCTGCGCGAGGGCCAGGTGTTCTTCGTGCACAACCGCGTCTCGACGATCAACCGCGTCGCCTCGCAGCTCGCCGAGCTGGTTCCCGAGGCGCGGATCGCGGTCGCGCACGGCAAGCTCAGTGAGTCGCAGCTCGAGCGGATCATCGTCGACTTCTGGGAGCGCAAGTTCGACGTCCTGGTGTCGACGACGATCGTCGAGACCGGCCTCGACATCCCGAACGCCAACACGCTGATCGTCGACCGCGCCGACAAGTACGGTCTCTCGCAGCTGCACCAGCTGCGCGGGCGGGTCGGCCGCGGCCGCGAGCGCGCCTACGCGTACCTCCTCTACGACGAGACGAAGCCGCTGAGCGAGACCGCGCACGACCGGCTGCAGACGCTGGCCGCCAACTCGGACCTCGGCGGCGGCATGCAGATCGCGCTGAAGGACCTCGAGATCCGCGGTGCGGGCAACCTCCTCGGCGGCGAGCAGTCCGGGCACATCCAGGGCGTGGGCTTCGACCTCTACCTGCGGATGATCGGCGAGGCCGTCGACACCTTCCGCGGCGAGGTCGCCGAGGGGCAGACGGAGCTGCGGCTCGAGCTGCCCGTCGACGCGCGCATCCCGGAGGAGTACGTCGACAGCGAGCGGCTGCGCCTGGAGGCGTACCAGAAGCTGTCGGCCGCGTCGTCGCCGACGGCGAAGGAGGGGAGCATCGACCTCGTGGTCGAGGAGCTGACCGACCGCTACGGTGAGCTGCCCGAGGCGGTCGAGAACCTCATCCTGGTGTCGCGGCTGCGCATGCGCGCGCAGAAGGCGGGCCTCAGCGACGTGGTCGCGATGGGCTCGAACGTCCGCGTGGCTCCCGCTCACCTGCCCGACTCGATCCAGGTGCGCCTGCGCCGGATGTACCCGACCGCGAAGTACCTGCAGCAGGCCGACGCGGTCGTCGTGCCGATGCCCGTGCTCGACGGCGTCCCGCTCGGCGACCGGGCGCTCATCCAGTGGGTGGCGTCGCTCCTGGACGCGCTGTTCCCGGAGCCGGTCACCGTCTGAGGTCCTCGGGGCGGCGCTCCCCGGTGGCGCGCCGCTCCGCTCCGGCGGCCGTCGCCGCTGACGTAGGGCCCACTGGCAGGATGGAGGGCATGCCGCTCCTCGCCGCCCGACGTCCCCGTGAGCCGGAGCCGCTCGCCGGCCCGCTGGTCGCCGTCCGCGGGGTCGCGGTGCGCGCCTCGGGGGTCGAGCTGCTCGCCCCGTGCTCGCTCGAGGTGGAGGCGGGGGAGCGCGTCGCGGTGACGGGCCGCAACGGCACCGGCAAGACCACGCTCCTGCGGGTGATCGCCGGCCTCACCGCTCCGAGCGAGGGAGTCGTGGCGGTGGCCGGGCGCGCCCCGGAGGAGCGCTCCGCCGCCCACCGCCGCGCCGTCGCCGCCCTGATCGGCACCCCTCCCTTCGAGCGGGACCTGACCCTCGAGGAGCACCTCGCGATGGTGGCCGTCTCGTGGGGCGCGCCGGTCGCCGATGCCCGCCGCGAGGCCGCAGCTGGTCTCGACGCGCTCGCGCTCGCTCCGCTCGCCCGCCGCTTCCCGCACGAGCTCTCCTCCGGGCAGACGCAGCTGTTCTCCCTCGCGCTCGTGCTGGCCCGTCCCTCCGCGGTGCTGCTGCTCGACGAGCCGGAGCAGCGGCTCGACGTCGAGCGGGTGCCGCTGGTCGCGGAGGTCCTGCGGCGCGCAGCCGCGTCCCGGGCACTCGTCGTCGCGACCCACAGCCCTGTGCTGATCCAGGGTCTGGGCGCGCGGGTCGTCGAGCTGGAGCGGGCGTGACGCGCGCGGAGGGGGCCCGCGTCGCCGAGGTGCGGGCTCTGCACCGGCACCGCGCCGCGGCTCCGCCGAGTCCGCGCGCCTACGCGGGCTACCTCGCCGCGATGACCGTCCTCGTCGTCGTCCTCCCCGTCGCCCGGGCCCTCGCGCTCCTCGCTGCCGAGGCGGGAGCCGCGCCGGAGCCGCTGGTCGCCCTCGCCGCGGGTCTCGCCCTGCCCGCCGCCGTGCTCCTGGGCCGGGTGCGCGGACCCGCGGTGGGCGAGCCGCACACCACGGCCGTGCTGCTCGCGACCGATCTGCGCCGCTGGGCGGTGCTCCGCCGACCCGTGGTCCGGGCGTCGGCCGGTCTCGTGGCGTGCTGCTCCGCCGTCGCGTCGCTCCTCGCCGTCGCCGCCTCCGCGCCGCTCCTCGCGGCCGTCGTCGGCGGCGCCGCATTCGCCGGCCTCCTCGCCGTCGCCTGGCTCGCCGGTCAGTGCCTGCCCTCGCGCCTCCCCGCGCTCGCGGCGGGCCTCCTCGCCTCCCTCGCGGTCCTCGGGGCCCTCGTGCCCGGTGCGCCCACGCCGGGCGGCCTCCTCGCCTCGGCCGTGAGCGGAGCGGAGGAGGTGCGCGCCGCGACCGTGCTGCTCGCGTCGGCCGCGGTCCTCCTGGCCGCGGCGCCCCGGCTGCTCGACGCCGCGCGCGGACCTCGGCTCCTCGCCCAGGCCCGGCAGTGGTCGGCGACCGCCCGGCTCGGAGCGACGGGGGATCTCGCCGAGTCGCTCGACGGGTACCGCGCCCTCCCGGCGATCGGGCGGGGGCTCCGAGCGGTCCGCCACTCCCCGTTCGCCCTCGCGGTGCCGGTGCGCGACGCGATCGGCGCGCTGCGCACTCCCGGCCGCTCGGCGGTCGCGGTCGTCGCCCTGGCCGCCGCCGGCGCCGCCGCCGTGCTCGCCGCGGTCGTGCCGTCCTCCCTCCTCGCGCTCCCGGCCGCCGCGGCGGGCGTGCTCGCCTACCTCGGCGCCGGCGTCTGGAGCGACGGCTTCCGCCACGCCGCCGCGACCGCGGGGCAGCCGGCGCTCCTCGCCCCCGGCCCGTTCGAGCTGCTCCTCCTGCACGCCGTGCTCCCTCTGGTGCTCGCGGTCGGAGTCGCGATGCTCGGCGCCCTCGCCGCCTCGCTGCTGCTCCCGGGCGCGGCGGTGCCGGTGGCCGCCGCGACCGCCGTCGCCGCCGTCGCCGCGCGGGCGATGGATGCGACCCGGGGTCCGCTGCCGCCGCAGCTGCTCAGCCCGGTGCCGCTCCCGATCGGGGACGGCGCGGGAGTCGCGGTGGTCCTCTGGAACCTGGCGGGTGCACTGGTCAGCGCCTCGACCGCGGTGTCCGTCGCGGCGTCACCCGGGCTCCTCGCCGCGGTGCCGCTCGTCGCCGGCGGCTGCCTCCTCGTCGCGCGGCGGCGACTCGCGCGGGCCTGAGGCTCCCGGGCGCCCGCGCCGCCCGGATGTCCGCGGCGGCGGCCGGACCGGATGCGAGGATGGCGGGGTGACCGCGCATCCCCGGCTCGACGAGCTCATCCGCACCGTCCACGTCCTCCGCGCCCCGGGCGGCTGCCCGTGGGACGCCGAGCAGACCCACGAGTCGCTCGTGCGCTATCTGATCGAGGAGTCGTACGAGCTCGTCGACGCCATCGAGGCGGGGGACCGGGCCGACCTGATCGAGGAGCTCGGCGACGTCCTCTACCAGGTGCTCTTCCACGCCGACCTGGCGGCCGAGAGCGCCGAGCCCTTCACCATCGAGGACGTCGCGGCGCACATGAACGCCAAGATGATCGGCCGCCACCCGCACGTCTTCGGCGACGCCACGGCCGAGACGGCCGACGACGTCATCGCGGTGTGGGACGAGCTCAAGCGCACCGAGAAGCCGCACCGCACCAGCGTGCTCGACGGGATCCCGCAGGGCATGCCCGCCCTCGCGCTCGCCGACAAGGTGATCGGCAAGGCGACCTCGCTGGGCGTCGTGGACGCCGGCCAGGGCCCTCTGCCCATCGAGTCGGAGGAGGACCTCGGCCCGCTGCTGCTGGCCATCGTCGCCTCCGCCCGCGCCCAGGGGCTCGACGCCGAGCGCGCGCTCCGCACGGCGACGCGCGACCTGCAGGACGAGATCCGCGCGGTGGAGCAGGAGCGGCGCGCGGACTGAGGCGCCCGCCGGCCCGCCCCGGCCGATCTGGGAGAATCGCCGTCATGGCCTCCCCGATCACCCCGCCCCGCGGCATGCGCGACTTCCTCCCCGCCGACAAGGCGAAGCGCGAGCACGCGCTCGGCGTCATCCGCCGCGTGTACGCCTCCCACGGGTTCGACGAGATCGAGACGCCCGTGGTCGAGGACTTCGACCGCCTCCACTCCGGGCTCGGCGGCGACAACGAGAAGCTCGCCTTCAGCGTCCTGCGCCGCGGGCTCACCCGCGACGACCTGGCGGCGGTCGACGACGCGTCCGCCCTCGCCGACCTCGGCCTGCGCTTCGACCTCACGGTGCCGCTCGCCCGCTTCTACGCCTCGCACCGCGCCGAGCTGCCGGCCGTCTTCCGGTCGGTGCAGATCGCGCCGGTGTGGCGCGCCGAGCGCCCGCAGAAGGGGCGGTACCGCCAGTTCGTGCAGTGCGACATCGACATCATCGGCGAGCCCGGGCAGCTGGCCGAGGTCGAGCTCATCACGGCGACCGCGGCGGCACTCGACGCCCTGGGCCTCGAGGACTGCACCATCCGGATCAACGACCGCCGCATCCTCACCGGAATCCTCGAGCACTGCGGCTTCGCCCCCGAGCGCTTCGGCCCGGCGCTGATCTCGATCGACAAGCTCGACAAGATCGGCGCCACCGGAGTCGTCGCCGAGCTGGAGGCCGACGGGCCGGACGCGGCCGCGGTCCTCGGGGGTTACCTCGCGCGGATCGAGCAGGCGGTCGCCGCCGGGGGAGTGGCGCTCGAGCAGTCCGCGATCCTCGACGTGCTGCCCGAGGGCATCGACCCGGAGGCGGTGCTCGCGCTCGAGACCCTGGCCCGGTCGCTGCGCTCGCTGCCCGCCGGCGTCTCGCTCCGCTTCGACCCGACGCTCGTGCGGGGCATGGGCTACTACACCGGCACGATCTTCGAGATCGCGCACCCGTCCTCGGGCTCCTCGGTCGGCGGCGGCGGGCGGTACGACGGGATGATCGGCCGCTTCCTCGGTCAGGACGTGCCGGCCTGCGGCTTCTCGATCGGCTTCGAGCGGATCGTCGAGCTGATCGGCGGTGCCGTCGTCGAGCGTCCCGACGCCGTCGTCCTCGTCCACGAGCGGGACGCGGCGCCCGAGCTGCTGCTCGCGCTCAAGCAGGAGCTGATCGCCCGGGGCTCGCGCGTGCGCCTCGAGCGCCGGGCGAAGAACCTCACCCCGCTGCTGGACCGCGCGGCCGCCGCGGGCTTCACCCGCTTCGCGCTCGTCCCGCGGGACGCCGCCTCCGCCGCCGACCTCTCCTTCAAGGACCTCGGCTGATCCGCGCCGGCGGCGCCGGGTGAGCGACGCCGGCTGCCTGCGCTGAGCCGCGCCCGTGGGACGGGCCGGGGCTGTCCTGTGAGGCCTGAACAGGGTCTCAGACGATCCGTCAGAGGATCATGCCGATCTGGTCGGATCCTTGTCGGATCCGTGAGAGCCTTAATACCCGCGAAATCTGCGGACACACCCGAGAAATCTCCCCCGGATAGCGTCGAGGCACCCGATCGGCGCGGCTTGGCGCGCCTGCACGGGCACCCGTCGCGACCCCGCGCACCGCACCGCAGCAGCCCTGACGATCCCCACCCGAGGAGTCCCCTTGACCCTGTCGCCCCTCCGCTCCCTCCCGGCCTTCGACCGCCGCAGCCTCCTCCGCCTGGCGGGTGTCGCCGGCCTCGCGATCGGCGGCGCCTCCGTCCTCGCCTCCTGCGCCTCCGACTCCTCCGGCGCGTCCGCCGCGGACGGCGGCGACCTCGGCACCCTCAAGGTCCAGCTCTCCTGGATCAAGAACGAGGAGTTCGCGGGCGAGTTCTTCGCCGACTCGAAGGGCTACTTCACCGAGGCCGGCCTGGCGGGAGTGACGCTCACCCCCGGCCCCTCGACGGGCGTGGCCGAGCTCCTCTCGGGCAGCGCGGACGTCGCGCTCAGCGACGCCGTCTCGATCGGCACCGCGATCGCCCAGCAGGAGGCCCCGCTCAAGATCATCGGCGCGACCTACCAGAAGAACCCCTTCACGGTCCTCTCGATCAAGACCGCCGGTAACATCGCCACTCCGGCCGACCTCGCCGGGAAGAAGATCGGCGTCCAGGCCTCGAACACCTCCCTGTTCCAGGCGCTGCTCGCCGCGAACGGCCTCTCCGAGTCCGACCTCACGGTCGTCCCCGTCGAGTACGACCCCTCCGTCCTCGTCAACGGCACCGTCGACGGCTTCATCGCCTACCTGACGAACGAGGCCATCACGGTCGCGGCCGAGGGCTACGAGGTCGTCAACCTGCCCTTCGCCGACAACGGCCTCCCCTTCGTCGCCGAGACCTTCTCGGTGTCGGAGCAGGCGATCGCCGAGAAGCGCGATGCTCTGAAGGCGTTCCTCGTCGCCGAGATCAAGGGCTGGACCGACGCCGTCAACGACCCGGAGGCGGGCGCGATGCTCGCCGTCGAGAACTACGGCAAGGACCTCGGCCTCAACGAGGAGTCCTCCAAGAAGGGCGCCACCATCCAGGCCGAGGAGCTGGTCGTCTCGGACGAGACGGTCTCGAACGGCCTCTTCACCATCTCCGAGACGCTGCAGTCCGAGACCATCGCGTCCCTCGCGGGCGCCGGGATCGACGTCACGGCCGAGGACCTCTTCGATCTGACCCTCCTCGACGAGGTCTACGAGGAGAACCCCGAGCTGATGAAGTACGCGGCCTGATCCTGATCCACGAAGGGCACCACTCGTGACCGACACGACCGACGCCGGCACCCTGCGCGACCAGGGTGCCGGCGGCACCGGCATCCAGATCCACGGCCTGTCGAAGACGTTCCGGATGGGCTCGCGCAGCGTCGCGGCGCTGCAGGACACCGACCTCCACACCGACCAGGGCAGCTTCCTCGCCCTGCTCGGCCCGTCGGGGTGCGGCAAGTCGACCATCCTGCGCATCCTCGCGGGGCTGGAGGAGCCGACGTCCGGCTCCATCCGGGTCGACGGCCGGACCCCCCAGGAGCTGCGCCGCGACAACAAGCTCGGCATCGCCTTCCAGGACCACGCGCTCCTGCCGTGGCGCAGCGTCATGGCGAACATCCGCCTGCCGTTCGAGATCGCGGGCAAGAGCGTCGACCAGTCCTACATCGACGAGCTGATCGACCTCGTCGGCCTCCGCGGCTTCGAGAAGGCCAAGCCGGCCCAGCTCTCCGGCGGCATGCGCCAGCGCGTGTCGATCGCCCGGTGCCTGATCCTCAAGCCCGAGGTCCTGCTGCTCGACGAGCCGTTCGGCGCCCTCGACGACATGACGCGGCAGAAGCTCAACCTCGAGCTGCTGCGGATCTGGACCGAGAAGCCCGCCACGACGCTCCTCGTCACGCACGGCATCTCGGAGGCGATCTTCCTCTCGGACCGCGTCGCGGTGATGAGCCCGCGCCCGGGACGGGTGAAGGAGATCATCGACATCGACCTCCCCCGCCCGCGCACTCCCGAGATGCAGCGCACCCCCGAGTTCCACGCCTACGTCGACCAGGCCTCCGAGCTGCTGTTCGGCGACGGCGGCGCGGCCGCGGACGACCGCGTCTAGGAGGCATCGTGGCCACCACGCTCCCCGCGGCCCCGCGCCGCGCCCTGTCCCTGCCTCCGTGGCTCACCGGGCTGATCGGCGTCGCCGCGATCGTCGCCGTCTGGTGGATCGTGGCGCTCGTCACCGCGCCCACCGGCGCCGCGACCTACGCGCCCGTCCCCACTCCCGTGCAGGTCGTGCAGACCGCGATGGAGGACGGCGCCGGCTTCTACTGGCGCAACTTCTCCGTCACGATCGGCGAGGCGGCCGTCGGCTACTTCTGGGGCAACCTCCTCGCGCTGGTGCTCTCGGCGCTCGTGCTGGTCCTGCCCTGGCTGGAGGGGGTCGTCTCGCAGCTCGCGGTCATCACGTACTGCGTGCCGATCGTCGCCATCGGAGCGATCGTGCTGCTGATCCTCGGCGGTGCGGACGCTCCCGGGAAGGCGAGCGCGACGGCGATCTTCCTGGCCGGCCTCTCGGTGTTCTTCACCACGGTCGTCGGCAGCCTGCTCGGGCTGAAGGCGGCCGACAAGGCGGCGCTCGACGTCGTCACGGTCTACGGGGGCTCGCGCTTCACTCAGCTGCGCAAGGTCCGCCTGATCGCGGCGCTGCCCAACATCCTGTCGGCGCTGCAGATCGCGGTGCCCGCGGCCTTCCTCGGCGCGATCCTCGGCGAGTACTTCGGCAAGATCGAGACGGGCGTGGGCCCGATCCTGGTCGCGGCGCAGGTCTCGCTGAACTCGCCCCGTGTCTGGGCGCTCTTCCTCCTCTGCGCGGGCGTCGCGCTCCTCGGCTACGGCATCGTCGGACTGATCGGGCGCCTCATCGCGCCCTGGTCCTCCGGAAAGCGGGCATGACCATGACGACCACCGTTCCCGACCGCACGGAGCAGTCCACGGCCACATCGATCCTCGCGGTCGACGAGCTGCGGCGCCAGCTGCGCACGGCCGCCCTCGGCGCGACCCTCAAGAGCCTGCGCAAGAGCCTGCTCGTCGCCCTGTCGACGATCGTGATCGTGCTGGCGATCTGGATCGGCGTCGTCCTCTTCAGCGGGGTCTCGCCCTACGTGGTCAAGGGCCCGTGGGACGTCTGGCAGCACCTGGTGACCGATGCGAAGGCCGCGGAGCACCGCGCCGAGCTGGGCGGGCTCTTCGCCGTGACCATGGGCGACGCGCTGATCGGCTTCGCGGCCGGCCTGGTCGTGGCGATCCTCGGCGCGATCCTGTTCCGCCTGTCGAAGGGCATCGAGCACGCGCTGATGCCGTTCGCGATGCTGCTGCGCTCGGTGCCGCTGATCGCGATGGCGCCGCTGATCATCCTGGTCTTCGGGACCGGCTCGATCGCCTCGGTCGCGGTCATCGGCGGGATCGTCGTCCTGTTCCCCGCGCTGGTGACCATCGCCTTCGGCCTCAACAACGCCTCCCCGCAGATGCTCGACGTGGTCGCGGTCTACGGAGGCAGCACCCTCACCGCGATCCGCAAGGTGGCCATCCCCGGCTCGCTGCCCTCGCTCTTCGCCGCGATCCGCATCTCGGTGCCAGGGGCGATCACGGGCGCGCTGCTCGCGGAGTGGCTCTCCACCGGTGCGGGCATCGGCGGGGCGATCAACGCCTGGTCCGCCCAAGCCCGCTTCGCGGACGTCTGGTCGGCGGTCGTGCTCGTGACCGGCGTCTCGCTCGTGCTCTACATGCTCGTGCAGGTGCTCGAGACCTTCGTCCTCTCCCGGATGTCCCTCTCCCTCACCTGACCTCGTCCCTTCCCCCTTCCGCGGGACGCAATTCGAGTGCGGCTCGCCCGGTGGGTCGCATACCCCGGTGGTGTCTCGCGGGAAGGGGGAGGGCAGGGGGAGCGGAGCGACGGGGCCGGGTCAGACGGTGACGATCGCGTCGACGCGGTGGCCGGCCAGCACCTCGCGGCCGCCGAGCCCGTCGAGCTCCATGACCACCGCGATCCCCTCGAGGCTCCACCCTGCGCGCTCGATCAGGCGGCGGCTCGCGTCGAGCGTGCCCCCGGTCGCCAGCACGTCGTCGACCAGCAGCAGCCGCGAGCCGCGGGGCGCCGCGTCCTCGTGCACCTCCAGCATCGTCTCGCCGTACTCGAGGGTCGCCTGCTCGCGCAGCACGGCCCGCGGGAGCTTGCCGGGCTTGCGGACGGTGACGACGCCGAGACCCGCCGAGTAGGCGGCCGCTGCGGCGAGCAGGAAGCCGCGCGCCTCCACGCCCGCGATCGCGTCGATCCGGCCGCGGTAGGGCTCGATCAGCGCGTCGGCCACCGCCCGCAGGGCCTCGCCGTCGCCGAAGACCGGCGTGAGGTCGCGGAACAGGATGCCCGGGCTCGGGAAGTCCGGGACGACGGCGGTGAGACGGTCGACGTGGTCGGCGGCGGTCGTGGTCACGGGGAACCTCCGGGTCGGCGGGTGCGCCCGGGCCGTCCGGCGATCGGGCCCTGGGAGTCTACGACCGGCCGCGGTCTCCTGCGCTTCGGAGGCGGTCAGTAGACTCCTTCCCGACCGCTCCCGTCTCCGGGAGCCCACCCGTCAAGAGGAGATAGTTGTGGCCCTTATCGAGGCAGTCGTCGCCCGAGAAATTCTGGACTCCCGTGGCAACCCCACGGTCGAGGTCGAGGTCCTGCTCGAGGACGGCGCGTCCTCGCGAGCGGCCGTCCCGTCCGGCGCCTCCACCGGCGCGTTCGAGGCGTACGAGCTCCGCGACGGCGACTCCGACCGCTACCTCGGCAAGGGCGTGCAGAAGGCCGTCGACGCCGTCATCGACGAGATCGGCCCGGCCATCGAGGGCTTCGACGCCACCGACCAGCGCCTCGTCGACGCCGAGCTGATCGAGCTCGACGGCACCGAGAACAAGTCCCGCCTGGGCGCGAACGCGATCCTCGGCGTCAGCCTCGCCGTGGCCAAGGCCGCCGCGCAGTCGTCGGACCTCGACCTGTTCCGCTACGTCGGCGGCCCGAACGCGCACACCCTGCCCGTGCCGCTGATGAACATCATCAACGGAGGCGCGCACGCCGACACCGGCGTCGACATCCAGGAGTTCATGGCCGTCCCGCTGGGCGCCGAGTCCTTCTCCGAGGGCCTGCGCTGGGGCGTCGAGATCTACCACGCGCTCAAGGCGCAGCTGAAGAAGGCCGGCTTCGCCACCGGCCTCGGCGACGAGGGCGGCTTCGCCCCCGACCTGCCCACCAACCGCGAGGCGCTCGACTTCATCCTCAAGGCCGTCGAGGCCGCCGGCTTCACCCCCGGCAAGGACATCGGGCTCGCGCTCGACGTCGCCTCCTCGGAGTTCTACGAGGACGGCGCCTACACGTTCGAGGGCAAGAAGCTCTCGGCCGAGGAGCTCTCCTCCTACTACGCCGACCTCGTCGCCAACTACCCGCTGGTCTCGATCGAGGACCCGCTGGACGAGGACGACTGGGCCGGCTGGACCCACCTCACCGCGGCCATCGGCGACAAGGTGCAGCTCGTCGGAGACGACCTGTACGTCACCAACCCGGTGCGGCTCGCCCGCGGCATCGCCGAGAAGGCCGGCAACTCGATCCTGGTCAAGGTGAACCAGATCGGCACGCTCACCGAGACGCTCGACGCCGTGGCCCTCGCCCAGCGCAACGGCATGACCGCGATCCTCTCGCACCGCTCCGGCGAGACCGAGGACACCACCATCGCCGACCTCGCGGTCGCGGTGGACGGCGGCCAGATCAAGACCGGCGCCCCGGCCCGCTCGGACCGCGTCGCGAAGTACAACCAGCTGCTGCGCATCGAGGAGATCCTGGGAGGTGCGGCGACCTACGCGGGTCGCTCCGCCTTCCCGCGCTTCTCCGCGTAGTCTCGGCACGCCGGACCGGCCCCGGAGCCCAGCACCTCGGTGCGGCTCGCCCGCGGCATCGCCGAGAAGGCCGGCAACTCGATCCTGGTCAAGGTGAACCAGATCGGCACGCTCACCGAGACGCTCGACGCCGTGG